>JAFWWX010000397.1 GCA_017517985.1 Clostridia bacterium
CGCACCATACCTTGTATCCCTTCTGTGCATAAACAGCCGGAGGAATGAGCATTGCAAGGTTGGTCTTACCGCAAGCAGAGGGGAATGCAGCGGAGATATACTTGATTTCGCCGTTGGGGAATTCAACGCCGAGAATAAGCATATGTTCTGCGAACCAGTCCTCGTGCTTTCCGAGGTAAGAAGCGATTCTGAGTGCAAAGCACTTCTTTCCGAGAAGAACGTTTCCGCCGTAACCGGAGTTAACGGACATAATTGTGTTGTCTTCGGGGAAGTGAACGATATATCTGTTTTCTTCGTCAATGTCAGCTCTTGCGTGAAGGCCCTTAATGAAGTCGCCTTCTTCGCCGATAGCGTCAAGTACGTTTGTACCAACTCTTGTCATAATGAGCATATTGAGTACAACGTAGATAGAGTCTGTAAGCTCAATACCATACTTTGCAAAGTCGGAACCTACAACACCCATAGAGTAAGGAATTACGTACATTGTTCTGCCCTTCATAGAGCCCTTGTAGAGCTTGCCGAGCTTTTCGTACATTTCAGCGGGAGCCATCCAGTTGTTGGAAGCACCTGCATCTTCCTTCTTGGAAGTACAGATGTAGGTTCTGCCTTCAACACGAGCTACGTCGTTGATTGCTGTTCTGTGGAGATAGCAGTTAGGGAGCTTTTCCTGGTTAAGCTTTATGATTTCGCCTGTTGCGCAAGCTTCTGCTCTGAGAGCTTCAGCCTGAGCTTCTGTTCCGTCAATCCAAACAATTTTGTCAGGATTTGTCATAGCAGCCATTTCGTCAATCCAGGTAAGAATCTTCTTGTTGTTGGTCATAATATTTCTTCCTTTCATAAATAATTACATTTTTACTTATCAATACTAGGAGTTGTTTCCAATCCTAAACCATTATAATTATATACAAAAAATTTGAATAATTATAGTACTATTGGAAAATATTTTGACAAAAAACTAACATATATATTGTGCAAAAATGCACGCCCAGTAAAACCGACAACACAATTTCGCTGGCAACTTAAAAAATCGGGGAGACTTATCTCTCCCCGATTTACTTATACTGTTGAAATTAGGTTTATTTATCCTTATCCAACAATTATTAGGCTGTAATTAACAATCAGCTATTCAGCCACATCTGAAGTATAGCCGTTGCATCCATAAAGTCAACCCTGCCATCTTTGTTTACATCGCCCGCAACGCTCTGGTATTCTGTAAGAGTAATTGAGCCCATAAATGACTGGAGTGCCATAGTTGCATCTATAAAGTCAACAGTCTTATTTTCGTTAATGTCGCCGAGTAAAATAGTCTTTTCCACAACATCTGTCGTGCCGTTATTCTTTGTAACTGTTACAGTTTCGCCGGCAGCATTATATATTTCATCTATAATTTCAACGGCAAAAGCATTGTTCGCAGTAGCCTGCGCCGGAGCTTCAAAGCTTACACTAAAAAGCTCTCCCGACTCATTCTCAATATCATAAAGAGATGCTCCTACAAAGGTGATTGTTCTGGAAGTCTCATCGTGATAGAAAGCATAGGTTTCACCTGCATAGCCTGCAAAATCAAGGTAGCACTTTTCCGATATTATTGCAGATACCGCGCTGCTGTCCTCAACATAAGTAAATCCCTCCGGATAGGTGAGCGTTACACCAAGAGTATTAAATCCGGTATTTGCCGAAAATTCAACAGTAGCGACAAACTCCTTACCAACCGCCACAGACTGTGGCACATCTACAGAAACAGTAATACCGTTTCCAGCGGCTGCAGCAGTAACGCAGAAGCAACCTACAAATATAATAACGCTTACTATAACACAAAACAGCTTTTTCATCTTTCTTCCATTCCTTTCCATAAAAAGGTTTGATATATTCTAAATATTTGGCGAATATTATCTAGTTAAACATATAACTACTTTTATTATACATTACTTTCTCAATAAAATCAAGAGGTTTATGGAATTTTATAATATTTCTCCCAGGTTTTACAAAACGCAAAAGAAAATCACTCAATTACATATAGCCGAACCTACGACCCAATACTCGCACCCTTGCCTCTAAGATACCTCATAAAAGCATTAAGGTCAGAAATGCTGTACTCATCGTCACCGTCAAAATCAATGTTGGACATTTTAAAATTCTGCACACTCTTTTTATTTATAAAAATCTCAAGAGTATCAATTAAATCCTGGGCGGTAACCCGGCCCGTACCATCAGAGTCACCAAATACATTCAAGAAAGGAGCTACAACACCGGTCGCTCCACTCCAGACCTTTGAAAAATCAAAGTTTTTAAAATTATCCGAATCAAACATACCATCCGTTGTCAGAAGTCTGCTTGTGCCGGAGTTTACAGTACCATTTGATACGCCACACAAATCTTCTGCGCTATTATCACTGACAACACTGTTTATAATATCAATAATAACATTTTTATCTTCATGGTTATCAGGACCTGCAATACCGGTAATACCACCAAGACTTTCTTTGGTGGAGGTAATTTTACCGGAGTTAATACAGTTTTGCAACAGAAGTGCAATTTTTCTACCGTTTAGGTCTGAAGTAAAGTCCTCTGTTGACCCGACAATACCACCGGTACCTTTATCACCGCTAATATTCCCTGTATTAATACAATCAAGAAATTTTACAGCATAATTTCCGTCGTCCTTATATACTACACCATAAGCTGAGGCAAGACCTGCAATACCGCCCACACTGCTTTTGGTTGAAGAAACCGCACCATCAAAGGAGCAGTACTGAACAATTGCCTTTTTTGTATAGCTCTCAAGCTGTCCGACAATACCGCCCACGTTGATTGATCCATTAACAACACAGTTTTCAGCTTTGCAACCGCTTATGTACACTGTGGAGGAAGATGCTCTTGAATGACCTACAAAAACGCCGGTATTTTTCCCTCCGTTGACATATGAGTACTTTATACCAAGGTTTTTAATCTGCCCATTGTATAAATACCCAAACAGTCCAGTGTCATTATTATCCGAATCAACATACATACCGTAAATATCGTAATGTCCGCCGTCAAAATAGCCAGCAAAGCCTTTTATTATATAATTTACCGTAGCACCGCCGGGCGACCACTCATTTTCCGGTGGCTGTGTTTCCCACTCATAGAAATCTGTAATGTCATTAAGTACAATATCATTTGTCATTCTATAATATTTACCTGCGGTATTCTGATATGTTTCAGAAACCGTGTCATTTATATTCTTGGAGAGCAGTGCAAGATGTGAACCGTCAGAAACAAGGTACGGACTTTCCTTTGTCCCATCACCACCGGCAAAGGAGTCGGCAACAGTTCCATCCCAAACCGGAAGATTTGGTATATAGTCAACAGTTTTTTCCGCCTCTTTGGCAAAAGAAACAAAAGATGCGGATATGAGAATCAGCAAAAAAACTATTGCTGACCTTATCAGCCTTTTAATTCCGACCATATTTTCCTCCCCCTCTTGTTTTTCTGCAACGCATCCCGAAATTGAACCAATTTTATCAAATTGGGAAAACACGCAATGTATATACACTTTAATTATAACAGTATTCGACCTTATTGTCAATCTATTTCTTTTTGGTTTTTGCAAAATAAAAAACGCAACCCTTTTCGGATGGCGTCCACTTATACAAAGAACCCCTCGGCTGTTACACCGAGGGGCTTTGAATTATTCGATTAATTAATCTTTATTAGAGATTAGTCACGAACGATTACAGCAAAGTTGATGTTGTATACAGTTTCATCATCATCAGAAGCCTTAACGTCTTCTTCGATGCAGAGGAATACTCTGAGAGCGTTTGTCTTTTCGCTAAGATATCTGTATGTCTTGGATGTAGAACCAAGGATAGATGCATCAACTGTCTGGATTGTTTCAGCGGAGAGGTCGAGGAAGGATACAGCTGTATCATCAGTTACCTTGAGGATATCGCTGTTGCCCTCAACTTCAAGGAAGCCTGTTGTTTCGTCGTATTCAACAACTTCTACCCAACCGAGGTCTGTGAGGGTTTCAAATGTGTCATCAACGTCGTAAACTTCACCGTCTACCTTGCTCATTGCAACGGAACCAGCTGCTTCGCCGCTATTGTCGATGTAACCTTCTGTTGTAAGACCAACGATATCACCAGCTACGAAAGGTGTGTTGTCATCTGTTTCAGCAGCTTCGATGCTGGATTCTGTAGCTCCTGTGAAGGGGTTAAATACATCGTAGATGTAGAGAGAACCGTCTTCTGTGTTGATTCTGGAGTAACCCTTAACGATTCTAACGTCAGCAACTTCACCGGGATCGCCTGTGAGCTCTGTGTTGAGTTCGCCGTAGAATACTACGAGGTTTTCAGAGTTTCTGGAGCTTGTGTTGTTCATAAGAACGTAGGATACGTTTGTGAATGTGTGGTTTTCGTTGATGTTGGGAAGGTTGTCAGCACCGTAAAGTGTTACAACTGTATCGCCGTTTTCGTCAAGGGACTTGATGATGATCTGTGTGTAATCCTTAACGTATACGCCACGGAGACCGTTTACATTAGCGTCTGCATCAGCATCTTCGATAACGTAGAGGTTGCCGGACTTCTTTGTGAGCTTAGCAGAAACGCCTGTCTGTCTGTATTCGTTAGCTGCTTCTTCTCTGTCAGCGAGACCTGCAAATGCTGTATCATCAGCGTACTTGCCGAAGTCAACGAGCTGGAAGTAGTAAGCACCGTTCTTGTCAGACTTACCTGTAGCGAGCTTGCCTACATAGTCAGAGAAATCATATGTTTCAGAATCGAGGTCGTATGTTGCGGGAGTTTCAACGAAGCGGTCGCCGTCAACGTCCTTATCTTCAGCGATCTTCTTAGCCTTAACAGCCTTGATTTCGCCGCCGTTGTAGATTTCGATGTAGTCAGCCTTTTCAAGCTTGCCATCGATCATTGTTGTTGTTGTTGTAACGTCTGCGTCGAGTACAACTACCCAGTTTTCGTTAACGTTGATTGCGGATTCAAGACCCTTAACGTATACGAGCTTGCCGTTAGCTGCGAAGAAGTATGTTGCTTCTGCGTCGAAGTTAACATCTGCTTCTGCATCAACAGCTGCGAGACCTGTAGCACCGTTAACAACTACAGCCTGAGCATCCTTGTAGTAAATCTTTTCGCCTGTAGCGAGAGCGAAGTACTTGCTTGCCTGAGATGTGATGGAAGCGTCCTTACCTGTAAGAACTTCTGCAACCTTTACATAGTTAGCAGCAGCGTTAACGTATGCAAGAACGATGTCCTTGTCTTCAGCTTCAGCGCCTTCAACGATGGACTTGTCTGTGTAGATAACAACATTTGCAACAGCGTCTGTAGCGTCGAAAGTATCTACTTCATCGTACATTCTGCTGTCTTCTTCAGTTTCGATTGTACCTACTGTGTAGTTCTTAACGAAGAGGTAGTCGGGCTTGCCGTTACCGTCACAGTCATATACATCGATTTCACCGAGACCGCCGTAGTATACCTGAGAGAGGTATCCGTTGTAATCAAGTGCCCAACCGTCTACATCATCATAAGTAGCACCGATGAGAGAGTCGTCCATATCCTGAGCGTCAAGAACATAGCTGAAGTTAACATCTACAACGTCTTCTTCAACATCTCTGCCATCATCAAATTCACCGAGAGTGATGAACTGTGCATTGTACTTCTGTGTATCCTGATCCTTAGCGAAAGAATAGGGAGCGTCAAAGAGATATGTTACAGTGTCACCAAGTGTGAGCTTACCGCTAATCATCTTGTATTCCTTGTCTTCGCCGTCATAGTACTTTTCAGCTGCTGTGCCGGAAACTGTGCCGAACTTAACGTCTTCAAAGCTTACTGTTTCCTTTGTACCTGTAGCTGTAGCACCAAATACTTCGTATTCGCCGTCAACTTCCTTAACGAACATAACGATGTCAGAGAGGAAGTAGTCATCAGCCTTGCCTTCGAGACCGAGAGCTGCAAATTCAACCTGGCCGAGGGAAGGAATGTCTGTTTCGTAGTCTGCGTAGTCGATTACGTAGTCTGCAGAAAGTGTGAGCATTTCTACGTCTTCATCAGGCATTTCATTGCCTTCGAAGCTGTAGTTAGGAGTAGCAACTACTCTCTGGCTAACCTTTTCTACTTCAAAGATCTTTTCAGCAACTGTCTTGTGGTATTCAACAGGAACCTGGCCGTTGGATACGATGTGGGGGTTGCCCTGAGAGTCTTCAACTTCGATCCAAGTAGATTCGTACTTGATTTCTACTTCAGCTGTTTCAGCATAGAACATATTAGCAAGGATGATTGCGAGATCGCCTCTTGTAAGTGTGTCTGTGTAGCCGAGTGTAGCGGGAAGATCAGCATCGAGTTCGAGTTCTTCAGCCTTGGAGATGTAGCCGATCGGGTAAGCGAGTGTGCCGTCGTCATAACCGAGTGCACGAACGATCATTGTGTAAGCATCCTGAAGTGTGATGCCACCCTTAGGATTGAATGTTGTGTCGCTTGTTCCCTTGATGATGCCCTGGCTGTTAGCCCAAGAAATCATAAAGAAGAATGTGGGATCTTCGAGGTCCACGAAAGTAGTGTTGTTAGTGCCACCTTCAACGGTCTTGCCTGCCTTCATCATTCTGTAGATGAATGCTGCCATCTGTTCTCTTGTTACGTTGTTAGCTGTACCGAATTCTGTTTCGGAAACACCCTTTGTAACGTTGAGAGCCGCGAGGAGTTCAACTGCATCTGTGAGAGCTTCGTTGGAAGCGTCAACGTCAGCGAACTTTGCTGCGGATGCACTTGTAGCGATTGCGCTTACAGAAAGAAGAGCTGCTACTACGAGTGAAAGGAACTTTTTCATTGAGTTTTCCTCCTAAAATAATATGATTTAGCAAATCTTACTTTGCTTGACTATACTATACTACACCTTTTTAAAAAAATCAATAGGTTTTGGGTGATTGTAACTTAACTGTAACTTAAGTAACATTTCCGGTGAATAATATGTCTGGTTTTGGGGAACAGCTTAAAATTATCATAAATTATATATATAATATAATAGGAAGAGTTTTTAATTGAGTCAAATTCAAAATTCTGTGTTGTTTTGCAAAGTCTTTATTTTATATTACCGTTCGCCGTTGTCAAATATATAATTTTACAGCACAGAGGGCGGATTTCTCCGCCCTCTGATTTTAACTTAATTACATTTCGTTCTGCTTCGCAACGAGATTGATACCCGCATACTTTTCACGAAGCTTAGGCTTTTCAATCTTGCCGGTGGGATTTCTCGGTATTTCCTCGAAGATGTACTTCTTGGGTCTCTTGTACTTGGGAAGTGTCATACAGAAGTCAACAATTTCTTCCTCTGTGAGAGTAAATCCGTCTTTGGTTTCAATAACCGCAAGCGGAATCTCGCCAAGTCTTGCATCCGCAATACCTATAACCGCACAGTCTTTTACACAGTCGTGCTTTCTTATAAAGTTCTCTATCTGTACGGGGTAAAGATTTTCACCGCCGGAGATTATAACATCTTTCTTTCTGTCAACAAGCCAGATAAATCCGTCTTCGTCTTCCATTGCCATATCGCCCGTGTAGAGCCATTCGCCGTGGAGAACCTCGTTTGTCGCCGCCTCGTCCTTGTAATAGCAGGACATAACACCGGGGCCCTTAACCGCAAGCTCGCCGACCTCGCCTCTTTCAACGGTATTTTCGTCCTCGTCAATAATCTTGATTTCCCAGCCGTAGCCCGCCTTGCCGATTGCGCCTACCTTGTGTATATTTTCAACGCCAAGATGTACACAGCCGGGGCCGATGGACTCGGAAAGTCCGTAGTTTGTATCATACTGGTGATTGGGGAAAACAGAAAGCCATCTCTTTATAAGTGACGGAGGAACAGGCTGCGCACCGATGTGCATAAGACGCCACTGGGAGAGCTTGTATTCAGAAAGGTCAATATCGCCCCTCTCGATGCTGTCCAGAATATCCTGCGCCCACGGCACAAGAAGCCATACGATAGTACAGCCCTCATCGGAGGCAGTCTTTATTATCCATTCCGGCTTTGTACCTTTGAGAAGTACAGCCTTACCGCCGGAAAGAAGTGAGCCGAACCAGTGCATCTTCGCACCTGTATGATAAAGGGGAGGAATACAAAGGAATACATCGTCTTTGGTCTGTCCGTGATGTGCCTGTTCACATCTACAGGAGTGCATAAGACTCTCGTGATTATGAATAATCGCCTTGGGGAAGCCGGTAGTGCCGGAGGAGAAGTATATTGCCGCATCGTCAGAGTCGGATATTTCAACATCCGGTGCGTGGGATGAGCAGTATGTAATAAGTGTATGATAGCTGTCCGCAAAGGTCGGGCAGTCCTCACCAACATAGAATATCTGCTTTACCTGCGGTATTCTGTCAACTATTTCCTCGATTCGTCCAATAAACTCAGGGCCAAAAACAAGCGCCGAACAATCAGCCTTGGAAAGACAATACTTGATTTCCTCGCCGGTGTATCTGAAGTTGAGGGGAACAGCCAGCGCTCCGCACTTGAGAATACCGAAATATATAGGAAGCCACTCAATAGAGTTCATAAGGAGAATCGCAACATGGTCGCCTTTCTTTATTCCTCTTGTCAGAAGAAGATTTGCAAAACGGTTTGCCGCTCTGTCAAAGGCTCCCCAGGTGATTTCGCGTCTAAAAGGCTCGCCGGGAATAGGCTGCATAAGGCTGTAGTCCTTCCAGGTAAGACGGCTTGACGCCTCAAACTGAGGGTTGATTTCAACAAGAGCAGTACTATCCTTTTGTTCTCTTGCGTTTTTTTCTAAGAATTGTGTTATTGGCATTTTTGTATTTCCTTTCAGAATGTAATTAAAGCATTATGTTTAAGGTAAAGTGTATTGTAGGGCGAGAAAGCTCTGTGCCAGCACCTCGAAACAGATTCTTGATTTCTTCGTAGGGGCGGATAGCATCCGCCCGATATGTAACGCCCTCTTGTTTTGTTTTTCTCCTCAATTCCGAATTCCGAAATCTCTTTGTCAGGGACTCCACAGCTCGAGGCGTCGGGGACGGAGTCCCTGACAGAGAGAGCAACAGGGCAATCGCACTATTGGGAATATTATTGCCCCGCCCGAGGAGCTTTGCGAGTCGGGCAAAACTCGTGGGTCAAGGGAGTCCTTGACTCCACAGCTCGAGGTGTCGGGGACGGAGTCCCTGACAGAGAGAGCAGCAGGGCAATCGCATTGTTTTTGTTGTGCGTTTTTTGTTAGCTATGTTATTTGCGTTTAGAAACAGAATCAGTTTCCAAGACTCTTCTTTATGTCAACGCTTACCTTTTCTTCGTAGCAGGAGAAGGCATCATCAATAAGCTTTTTGTCGGGCTTGGGAGTAATTGCAGAGATTACGGGAACGATAACAAGTCCTGCAATCATTACAAAAGCACCGCAGTTGATGGGAGACTTGAGAAGTATCGGGAAGTTTGCTCTGAAAATCATATTCAGTATCATAACACCTGAGCCGAAAATGAAGTTTACCCAAACAGCCGCCTTTGAAACCCATTTGCCATACAGACCGTAAAGGAAAGGAGCAAGAAATGCACCTGCAAGAGCGCCCCAGGAAATGCCCATCATATCAGCTATGTAGCCGAGCTTATCCTTGTTGATGGCGATAAATGCGGAAATTGCAATAAATATTACAATAAACACTCTCATAATGAGAACCTGTTTTTTATCAGACATCTTCTTTACTATGTGTCCCTTAATCATATCAAGGGTGAGAGTTGAACTTGAAGCAAGAACAAGAGAGGAAAGTGTGGACATTGACGCCGAAAGTACAAGTACTATAACTATACCGATGAGAACATCCGGCAGATTTTCAAGCATTTTGGGAACTATTGCGTCATAACCACCGATGGGATCGCCCAAAGCATCAACACCGAGCGACTTTGAGAAAAGTCGTCCGAATCCACCGAAGAAGTAGCATCCGCCTGCAACGATTATCGCAAAAACCGTAGAAATTATTGTACCCTTTGCGATAGCACCCTCGTTCTTTATGGAGTAGAACTTCTGAACCATCTGAGGAAGTCCCCAAGTACCGAGCGATGTGAGAATAACAACAGAAAGAAGTCCCACAGGGTCAGGACCAAAGAAGGAGTTGAAGCCTCCTGCAAGAGCAGTTCCGTCTGCGGTGGTACAGGGGATTTCGGAAAGACCCTTGAGAGCTGCAAAAAATCCGCCCTGTCCGTTAAGTACCGCCCCGATAACCGCCACAATACCGATTATCATAATAATTCCCTGGATAAAGTCGTTGATAGCCGTTGCCATATATCCGCCTGCGATAACATAAACACCTGTAAGTATTGCCATTACAATTACACACACAGTATATGAAATTCCGGGGAATGCCATTTCAAAAAGTCTTGAAAGACCATTGTAGAGGGACGCTGTGTAGGGAATAAGGAAAATAAATACTATAATTGAAGCAACAATTTTCAGCGCATCACTACCGTAACGCTTACCGAAGTATTCCGGCATTGTTGCAGTACCCAAATGCTGTGACTGTATTTTCGTTCTTCTTCCAAGAACTATCCAAGCAAGCAGAGAGCCTAGAATTGCATTTCCAATACCTATCCAGGTTGAAGCAATACCGAACTTCCAACCGAACTGACCTGCGTAGCCTACAAAAATCACTGCTGAGAAGTATGATGTACCGTAAGCGAAGGCTGTGAGCCACGGGCCTACGGAGCGACCACCCAGAACAAAGCCGTTAACATCAGTTGCTTTTTTTCGGCACATAAGTCCGACACCTATCATTGTAGCAAAAAATACTACAAGTAAAATAATTTTGATTGCCATTTTAATCATCCCTTCATTTTTGTTCTGAGGGTATAAAAAATACCCTCCTGCCATTTTGGCTTGAGGGCAATAAAAAAATCACCCTCGCATTGTTACGGAACATTCAGCTTGGAAAAATTCCGTCTAATGAGGGCGAATATATCGCGGTACCACCTCAGTTCGCTCCTTTCTCACAAAAGAAGCCTTTTCAGGTACTCGAAAGCAAACGCGTTTTGTTTTCGGTTATACCCTTACGCTTTTACGGGCGAACCCGTTACGCCTTCCTCTGGATTTCTGTGATACCCGGTATGAGTACATAAGAAATACAAGCTCTGCGTACTGCTCGCGGAATGTATTCAGAAAAATCACCGTGTCTGTCTTGCACCACCCGACAGCTCTCTTTACACCTTCAGAAAATTTCCTACTTCTTTCCGGTCGTCGCATTTGTCTTATTAAAAAAGATTACTATAACTATATCACAACGCTCGAAATTTGTCAAGAGCTTTTTGAAAATATTTCATATTAATAAAAGCAGGGAACGACCTGCGTGTCGTTCCATTGTTGTATAAAGAAAACGCTGCACCGTTTTTGGTACAGCGTAATTTATAAATTCTTTTATCAGTGGTGACATTCGTCATGGCAGGAACAGCAATCTCCGTGGCAATGCTCATCGGGCTCTGCCGTGTCGGGATTTTCACCATCAGCGGACTTTGCAACAATGGCAAGTACTCTATCCATAAGATGACCAAATTCGTGTTTTGCTTCTTCAAAGGCTTTCATTTTTGGATTGGACATTATCTTGCCGTAAAGTTCCTCAAGCTCTTTGTCTATACTGTCAAGCTTGTCTGTGTCTGTGATTCCGGCTATGCTATCACGCTTTTCGCTAAACTTTGCAATAAGTGCGGTAAGCTCCGGGTCTGCGTCTATCGCATCGCCTGCGAGAGTTACTGCCTTGTAGCTTTCCTCCTCTTGTATTGCGTGTCCCAGCTGTCTTGCAAGTTCAATTGTATTCATTTTTACTTTTCCTTTCATCATTTCGGCTTTGCCGATTTTATATGCAGTTATTATAAAAAGACTTCACAAATTAGGTGCTTCTTAAAAATTTATCAGTACAATGAATTCTTTCTCTCCTTGTTATGAATTGGCGTTCCGCCATAAATTCTCGCTCCGCTCCATAAATTAACCTTTGCTTTGCAACGATTAATGCACAAAGTGCAATTCATACGCCACAGGCACAATTCATAAAATCGCAAGATTTCAATTCATGCCGAAGGCAATTCATTGAGTTCAAGTTTCATTTGAACTTATTATATCACTTTCTGGCGGTATTGTCAAGAGATAAAAGAACAAATATTCGGATTTTGCTTGATTTTTTAACAAATTTGTGGTATAATAGAACTATAGAACATATGTTCTATAGTCGCCTGTCCCACGGCGAAAACCAACGTCTCTGTCCGCAAAAGAGAGCATCAATACAGTAAAAATACGAAAGGACTAAAATGGAGGAATTTATAGCAAAATACTGGCTTGAAGTTCTGTTTGGCGCAGTAATTGCAATGTGTACCCGACTCTCGGTAAAGTTAAAAGCAAAAAAGAATGAAAATAAGTGCCTTAAAAGTGCAATATGTGCATTACTGCGAGACAGAATAATAGTCATATACAACAGATACACAGAAAAGGAATACTTCCCTATTCACGAGAGGGAAAATCTTTGTCATCTTACATCGGAATACTACGCTCTTGGTGGTAACGGAATAGTCAGAGAGCTTGAGGCAAGACTCTGCGATCTTCCCACATCGCCGGAAAAATAAAAAAACACCGCGAAAACTACATATTATATAAATAAGGAGAAAGAAATTTGGCAAGACTCACACCGGATTCAATGTATAAAATAAATAACCTTACAGTTAATGTAAAAAAAATCCCCTTTGGTACAAGATGGGAAAAGGACAGCGCCGGCTTTAAAAAGGGAGATTTGTATAAAGCTGACAGGCTTATGACGAACGGAACAGGAAAAGTGCTTGGGATAACAATTCATAATACAGGTAACAGTGCCGATGCCGAGACCTATACAAGAGCTACCTTCAATCAGAATATGAACAGCTCGAGGGTGCATTTTTATGTAGATGACTTTGAGGCGTGGCAGAATCTTGAGGAGAACGAGGTCGGCTGGCACGCAGGCACCGGTGACAGAAGCACAGGTAACGACAGCTATATAGCTATTGAAATAATAATGGGAGGCGAAGGGAACGATTCTGACAGAAAAGCCGAAGAAAACGGCGCGTTGCTGACGGCGCATTTGCTGAACAAGTACGGACTTACTGTCGAAAATGTCGTAACCCATAAGCACTGGTCAGGCAAGAACTGCCCCATTTACATACTGCCCCATTGGGAGAAGTTTATTGCTCTTGTGAAAAAGTATCAGACAGAGCTTATGGCGGAAAAAGACGAAAACATAATACACACGCCCGACAACACCCCCGACGAATATGCAAAGGATGCTGTAAAAAGGGCTCTGGAGAAGAAGATTATAATAGGCGACAACCTTGGCGACCTCAGACTTCATTCGGCGCTCACCCGTCAGGACTTTGCGGTGATTCTGTCAAGGCTTGGACTTATATAAAAATCTATATAAATAATTAAGGAGTAAAATATGAACTATAAAGATTTGATACGAAAACTTTCATCAAGAAAATTCTGGGCGTGTGTGTGCGGTTTTGCCACCTCTGTTATGGCGATGTACAACTTCAGCGAGGACAGAGTAGCCCTTGTAACATCCCTTATCACCTCTGCAGGATGCCTTATCGCATATATTTTATCCGAGGGGAATGTTGATGCAGCAAACAGCAAGAAGAATGAAGAATGATTTTAATTGATAACTATGAATTTTACGGGATAATCCCCCTAAATTACCTTCCGTGACACTACCTTCATTTAAGGAAACCTTAAATCGCCGTATATTCTTCACTTGGCCACCATACATTTTCAGTAAGACAAAAAAACAGAGGCGTACCGATGTGCGTCTCTGTTTTTATTATTCTGGCAGTTTTTATTTGTTTGAAAAACCAAAGTTTTTCTTGATAATTGCAAGGTCAGTAACACCAACCGAACCATCTTCGTCAAGGTCAACTAATTTTATATATGGTTTATCCGCATCGTTTTCGATATTTTTACTGAAGCCTCTGATAAGTCTTATATAGTCTTCAATATCAACAATACCGTCACCGGCATCATCTTTATAGCTTGCCTTGATGTCGCCGTGACCAGCCACGAAGTTTGCACCCAAACTTCCGATTTCGGTGGCTCTATAAGTCTCATCATCCAGGAAGTCCGCGGTGTCAACCTCTACAGAAACACTTGCATAACCGTTCTTGACAAGAACAAGACGAATTTTTTCGCCATAGAAATCCTCATTAAAGGCTGTGTATTGCTCGCTGACACCAAGAGTTAATGTTCCGTCTTCACCGGTACGAGAGCCGGCATTTTCAAGCTTTGCCTCTCCAAGTATGTTTCCGACAGTATCTTTAATTACAAGCTTTAATTCGTTACCTGCAATCGGAGTTCCCGAACTTCTGCCGAGTGTAACCACTACATCTGTAAGGTCAATAGCTCCTACTTTTGCCAAAGGCTCGCCACTGAAGATTACTTCTGTCGGAGTGTTGCCTGAATTCATAGCTGAAGCCGACACGGTTTGTGTTTTTTCACCGTTTGTGTTTAATGTATATTCAGTTCCGTTTACGGTAACCTTTCTGTTGTCGGATGTAAATTTGAACTTAAGCTCACCTGATTCAACTACAACATCAATATAATCGTCTTTATCATCGCCACTGCAGTTCAATATGTAGTCATGGTAGCTGTTGAATTTGTTTTTATATGTGCTTCCCTGTTCTCCAATCTCTCCATATTGTCCAGCGTAAGAACCATTTGCGAATACAAGAATATTCTTTTCGGAGGTGTTTTTAGATCCAAGACGGCTTCCTGCAAAAACACCAATGTTCATATCAGACTCAGTAACAAGGTTAACATTGGGTCCAATTATAAGGGTTGTTGTACCATTTACATAATTACTTGATTCATAGGAACCAAACAAACTCACTTCATTATAACAACCCGAATAAACTCGTCTTGTTACTTCACCGCCGGTAAGTGTAATATGAGTATTGCCGGTTAGCGTTCCGCCGGCAACTGCATTACCACCGAAAATACCTTCAACCGTACCGCCAGTCATTGTAATATTGGTGTTGACTACTGCGCCACTACCTGTTTGTCCGCCGCCACCAAAGACATTATCATCTACCGTACCGCCGGAAATATTTATGTTGGTTGTGCAACTTTGAAGATTAACGCCGTTACCTGTACCATAAATAAATTTTGCAGTTCCGCCGTTAAAGTTGATATTTGTTGATTTTGTTACTGCACCGCCATTACCGCCACCAAATATCTCATCACAACTAGCATTTCCGCCAAATGTAACATTTGTGCTTCCGGTGACTCTATAACCATTTCCGCAGCCACCGTAAACATCACCGGTTATCTTTGTGTTGCCCAATATCGTTACATTTGTGTCTCCTTTGATGTGCCTTATTCCGCCACCGTATATATTAGCGTATGTTCCGCTGTGTATTTCGATGTTTGTATTTCCGGGTATATCCTGACTTTTATCTCCCTCGATTTTTCCGCCGTATATTGTAAGTGCAGATGATGTAACAACATTATCACCAATATATAGCGGGTAATAATCGGCAAATATTGGGTATTCGCTTTGAATCGTAATGTTCTCGATTATCAATGCACGGTCGAGAAGGATTCCTGTCGTATCTCTTGCTGCTGTTTCGTTATCAAGTACAAGAACAGCACCGTTTCCGCCACCCGCAATATGCAATGCTCCGGTTGGATAATCTTCAAGAACTTCGCTGTAATTTGTGTTACCTGTAATTACCACTTCTGTATATTCCTGCGCCATAGCGGAGCTACAGAGCGCAAGGCAGGCAAAAATTGCACTAAAAATTAAGAATCTAAATCCAAGCTTTTTCATAATCTAAAGTCCTTTCCTGAATCTGTTGTGTTATTTCAAGTACTGAAGATTCACGTACAATATTTTTACGATAACGTATTTTGAATGTTCACAGCAGTGCTGTTTACCTCTATTTTCTGCACTTGTGACAATAATAACATTCTATTAAGCTACATTATAGCACAACAATTTCCAATTGTCACTACCCATTTTAAAAAATTACAATCTGTTCTTCTTTTGTACAAATTTTCCCTTGTCAAAAACCGTCATTTTGTTGCAAATTATACAAATGTATAGCCTACACGCAATTTATATGGGGGTAAAAACAGAACAAAATAATATTAAATAACCTATTGACGAAACAAGAAAGAAGTTGTATAATTAAAGTAGTATGCGATATTTTTTGCAAAGGAGTGAAAATATGTCCTTTACAGAGGAAACAGCAAAAAAAGTCCGGGATGAATTTGACAGAAAAAGAAACGCTGCGCAGGACGATGCCGACGCAAGACGAAGTGCAATACATTCAAAAATCCCCGATATAGAAGCTATTGACAGACAACTTGCAAACACCGGTCTTGAGGTATACAAGAGTGCAGTTCGCGGAGAGAACATAGAAGATAAAATATCATATATGAAAAAAACCACCGCAGAGCTTAAAAAGCTTCGTGCGGAGATTCTCAAAAAGAACGGCTACTCGCCCGACTGCACTGATGTCAGATACGAATGTAACATATGCTCTGATACAGGATATGACGGAATCCACTACTGCGAATGTTTCAGGCGTGAGATGATAAAGGAAGCATATCTCAGCTCCGGCCTTGGCGGAATGCTCCGCGAGCAGAGCTTCGAGAGCTTCTCTCTTTCTTATTACAGCGACGAAAAGGATTCCTCCGGCATTTCCGAGAGGGACAGAATAAGAAGCATTGTTACCAACGCAAAGAAATATGCAGAAAACTTCGGCAACGAAAAGCCGGGAGAATGTAAGAATCTTATTTTCTTCGGCGGAACAGGACTTGGCAAGACACACATATCCACTTCAATTGCAAAAAAAGTGATTGAAAAGGGGTACAGCGTGGTTTACGATACCGCATCAAATATTCTCTCCGCCTTTGAAAACGAAAAGTTCTCAAGAAACAAGGCAGAGTCGCAGACAGAAAAGTATCTTGAATGTGACCTTCTCATTATAGACGACCTTGGCGCTGAGTTCCGAAGCCAGCTTACCGAGGCACAGCTGTATAATCTTCTCAATTCAAGAATCTGTGCAGGCAAGGCTATGATTATCAGTACAAACCTTGATGACGGCAAAGCCCTCTCCTCTGCCTACAACGAAAGAATCACATCAAGACTCCTCGGTGAGTTTAGAGCCTTCGGTTTTGTGGGAAGCGACATAAGATTCCAGAAAAGAAAGAACGCAAAAAAGGCAAAGTAACAAGCAGGATTATATACGCAGAATGATTGATGCGTGTAAAAACAAAATGCCCCCTGAAAGCACAACACTTTCAGGGGGCGTATTTTTATATTTTGAGGTTACACCTCGGTCGGTATCTGTTACCCTTTTACCGTTTTCATTCCCGATACGCAGGATTCTGCAAGTTTTCTCCAAAGTTACCTGCTTCAATGTTTCTTATAAGTCCCACATTTCCGGATTTCACAAGTCTTACGAAATCCTTTTCATTTTTTGCACGCTCCGGCAGAATTATCCCTGCATTCCCAAAACTGTCGGTATGGTGTACATCACCACCGGAAAGCATAATAAGTCCTGTTTTCTTTGCAAAAGCCTCCGCTTTGATATTATCTTCGCGAGAATTTCCAAAATTGTAAACCTCGATTGCATCAAAGAGAGTGGCACAAGGCTCGGCGTCGGGATTCTTTATATAATATCTCGCTCTGAACGGGTGCGCGCAGGCAATAAGTCCTCCATTTTTTCTTACAAAAGCTGATATTTCAGCTATGGTCATACGAGGAAACTCACCGCAATCAGCAATAGTTTCCGGAGAAAGACCGTAAATAAGACACTCCTTACCGCCACCATACCCTTCTTCAAGACCAAAAAGTACGTCAATATCATATTTGTCACCAAGTTCCTTTGCACATAGCCAGTCGTTCTCATAATGGCGAACAAAGTCACGCCAGGGGAGAGTTCTGTCTATCGCCGTGTTACCACGGTAAAAGTGGTTGGTGAATACCATTCCGGCAAAGCCCTTTTCCTTTGCTATTTTTATATATTCCGTTGAATCGGAAACTCCGCAGGCGCTTGTGCCGGCTGAATGAAGGTGTATTTCGTATTTAAACATAGACTGTTCCTTTTTCTGTATTGTACTATAATAATACTTATATCAAAAAAAGAAGTGTTTGTCAATTGTATTTTGGAATACCTTCGGCTTTACTGCGAAAGATTCCCAAAAAATCCAAGACACACCGAAACAAGCGAGGCACAGCCATTTATCATCGCTTCTTCGTCAAAGGTGACCTTCGGATGATGTAGCGGATAGGTGTAACCATCCTTTACATTTCCCGAGGCAAGAGCAAGCATAACAGATGGTACTTGCTGACTTATATATGAAAAATCCTCCGAGCCTGAGGTTTTTGTGCTTTTGGTATTAAGCTCTGCGGAATTTATAACGTACTTCTTCCCAAGTACCCTTCCAATACTTTCAAGGGCAATGTTGCAAAGGTTTTTATCATTCACAAGCGACGGACAACCACTTGTAAATGTAACCTTTACACTTGTGCCAAAGGTTTTTGCAACTCCCTCGGATATTTCAACAATCCGCCTTTTTATATATTCCCGAAGCTCGTTCGTAAAGCAACGCATAGTTCCTCTGAGTGTAGCAAATTCCGGAATAACATTGGCAGAGTTCCCTGCAGTTACAGAGCCGAATGTCAATATCGCCCTTTGGGAAAAGGAAAGCTCCCTTGAAGTTATCTCCGAGAGGGATGTAACTATTGTGCAGGCGGTATAAATGGGGTCTTTGCCAAGGGCGGGACTTGAGCCGTGACAGCCTTTCCCGCTTACTGTAATTTCAAAAAAGTCGGCGCAGGGAGCAGATTCTCCGGGAGTTGCGACAATTACCGTTCCTGTTTTAAGCTCTGTTGCTGTCATAACGTGAATCATTAATGCTCCGTTTGGAGTGGGGTTTTCAAGTATACCGTTTTCTATCATATCCACAGCACCGCAAAGAATTTCCTCGGCCGACTGGAACATCAGCTTTACACATCCGCCAATTTTCTCACATTGCGTTTTCAGTATTTTTACCGCGCCCAAAAGCTGCGCCGTGTGTATATCGTGTCCACAACTGTGCATCCTGCCGTTCCTTGAAGCGTATTCAAGGTTTGTTTCTTCCGCTGTAGCAAGTCCGTCCGTATCTGCACGCAGAAGAAAGCACTTTTCACCCTCTCCGATAATTGCGGAAAGTCCGCATTTTCCGACAAATTCCGCCTCTATCTGCATTTCTGATAGCTTTTGGTGTATATACTGAATAGTCTCGTTGTTGTCAAAGTCGACTCCTGGGTTTTTATGCAGATGCCGTCTTATTTCTCGCATATATTCGAGGTTTTCCCGCGAGAGTTTTACAATATCTTCGCACTTCATATTACTCCTCCATTTCGTCGCACAGTTGCGGCACAAAAAGATATTAAAAATTCCGTAGGAATTTTTGGGCGTGAAACATCTGCAAATAGATAAGCAGACTGTTGTTTTTCACGATATTTGCTCCTTTTTATTTTATTATCTGCTCTTTTGCACGCAGTATTCCGGAAAGAAAAGAAAATGAAATGTGTATCTTTCCATTTTTCGCAGAACTGCAGTTTGCCGACAAAATCAAAAACCTAAAATACAAAGTCGGTGAAAATAAGTCAATAAAGGGGATAAAATACACATATAAAGCCCGTTGTGCCGAGGTATAGGCGCAAAATTCACAAAATCCGGCTTGAATGTTCGTAAAATGTATAATATAATGTAGGTTGTTATATTATGTAAATTAATTAGGAGGAATTTCCTTATGCAGAAGAAACAGGTATATGTATCCGCAGAGGGTCTTTTAAAATTACAGGAGAGACTCGAATATTTAAAGACAACCGGTCGTAAAGAAGCGGCAGAAGAAATCAAAAAGGCAAGAGCCTTCGGTGACCTTTCGGAAAACAGTGAATACGATGAAGCTAAAAACCATCAGGGTCTTCTTGAAAAGGAAATTGCAGAGCTTGAAGAACAGCTTGCAAACGCAGTTATAATTGACGAAAACACCTCCACCGATTCAGTAACAATCGGCTCAAAGGTAAAGGTTTATGACTACGACTTTGAAGAAGAAATAGAATATGCAATTGTCGGCTCAACAGAAGCAGACCCGCTTCAGTTTAAAATTTCCGACGAATCTCCCATAGGCAAGGCTCTTCTCGGCAAGAAGGTCGGCGACGAATTTCTTGTTGAAACTCCCGGCGGAGACGTTAAGATTAAGATTATTAATATTTCCAAATAAGTTGGATGTAGTGTGGATTTGAAAATGCATAATGCATAATGCGTAATGCATAAAAAGAATCCAGAGGATTCCTTAAAGAAATCGATGATTTCTTTATCGAGGTTGGAAACTTCATTTTCTTCATTTAACAAAAAATGGCGGGGCAATAAGCTGTCTGCGAGACGCCCGTGGGTTGGGCGGCTTGCACGGAATACAGTAACAAATTTGAAGTTCCCAAAAGAGGCACAGCAACAATGCTGAAGCCTTCGACTTCAAAAAGCAATCCCCGGAGCCGGAGCGTAAGCGAGGGCGGAGAACATAAAATTCTTTGCGTCTCTTTCCGAAAGTCAGCAAAGGTGACCTTATTCGACCTTGTCGAACTTCATAAGAGACCCGCCGGAGGCATCCCGTAAAAGAAAGGAACAGACAAAATGAGCGAACAGATAAACAATGCAAAGCAAAGCGAAGAAAAGGTGCTGACAGAAAAGGAGCTCAGCCAGCAGATGCAGGTAAGACGCGACAAGCTCGCTGCACTTCAGGAAGCCGGTAATGACCCCTTTGAAATAGTAAAGTATCCGCAGGATACACACACAGATGAAATTATCAACAACTTTGACCAGATGGAAGGCAAGACTGTATGTATTGCAGGTCGTCTTATGGCAAAGCGTGTTATGGGTAAGGCGTCTTTTATCAATGTTCAGGACAGAAACGGAAACATCCAGTGCTATGTATGCCGTGACGACCTTGGTGAAGAAGCTTATGCGGGATTTAAAAAGTACGACATCGGTGATATTGTTGGTGTTAAGGGTACTGTTTTCAGAACAAAGATGGGCGAAAAGTCCGTTCACGCAACAGAGTGTACCCTTCTTTCCAAGAGCCTTCGTGTTCTTCCCGAAAAATATCACGGTCTTCGTGACACAGAAATCAGATACAGACAGAGATATACTGACCTTATTGTAAATCCCGAAGTTAAGGATGTATTTGAAAAGCGTTCAAGAATTATAAAGGAAGTAAGAAACTTCCTTGACGCAAAGGGCTTTATGGAAGTAGAAACTCCCGTTCTTCAGACAATCGCAGGCGGTGCTTCCGCAAGACCCTTCATTACACATCACAATGCACTTGATATTGATATGTATATGAGAATCGCTCTTGAGCTTCCCTTAAAGAGACTTATCGTAGGCGGTTTTGAAAGAGTATATGAAATTTCCAGAGTATTCAGAAACGAAGGTATCGACGTTCGTCACAATCCGGAATTTACTCTTATGGAGCTTTATCAGGCATATACCGATTACCACGGAATGATGGACATTACAGAAGAAATGTTCAGAACTGTATGTGAAAAGGTAAACGGAACAACAAAGATTACTTACGGCGGATACGAGCTTGACCTCGGACAGCCTTTCGCAAGACTTCCCATGGTCGAAGCGGTAAAGCAGTTCTCAGGTGTTGACTTTGACACTCTCAATACTCTCGAAGAAGTAAGAGCAGCTGCAAAGGAAAAGCACATTGAATACGAAGAACATCACCTCAAGGGCGATATTCTAAATCTGTTCTTCGACGAATTTGTTGAAAAGAATCTTATCCAGCCTACATTTATTATTGACTATCCTGTTGAAATCTCTCCCCTTACAAAGAGAAAGCCGGATAAACCCGATTACACAGAGCGTTTCGAGCTATTTATTATAGGCAGAGAATACGGTAACGCCTATTCCGAACTTAACGACCCGATTGACCAGAGAAAGAGATTTGAACGCCAGGCAGAACTTCGTGCTGCAGGCGACGACGAAGCAAACCTTATTGATGAGGACTTTATGTGTGCTCTTGAATACGGTATGCCTCCTACGGGTGGTCTTGGTGTTGGTATCGACAGAATGGTAATGCTTCTCACAGGTGCAGAATCCATAAGAGATGTAATTCTTTTCCCAACAATGAAGCCTATCGGAGAAAAGGACAACAGAGCTAAAGCGGAAGAAAACAACATTGCAAAGCAGAGCGAAGAAAAGATTGACTTCTCAAAGGTAGAAATCGAACCGCTTTTCAAGGAATGTGTTGATTTTGAAACATTCTCAAAGTCTGACTTCAGAGCCGTAAAGGTAAAGGAATGTGAAGCTGTTGCAAAGAGTAAAAAGCTTCTTAAGTTCGTACTTGATGACGGAACAGGCACAGACAGAGTAATTCTCAGCGGTATCCACTCATACTATGAGCCGGAAGAGCTTGTAGGAAAGACACTTATCGCAATTACAAATCTTCCTCCAAGACCCATGATGGGAATTGAATCCAACGGTATGCTTCTTTCAGCTGTTCACAACGAGGAAGGCGAAGAAAAACTTCATCTTCTTATGGTTGACAACCATATTCCCGCAGGAGCAAAACTTTATTGATAAAAATTCCCCCTCGTATTATGTTACGAGGGGATATTTTTGTATATTGACAAGTCACTTTATAAAATTCAAAGAAGGCCGTAAGAATCTTACAGCCTTCTTTTTTATTCTTTTTCGTTGTTTAACAATTATTACTTTGTAAGTGCATCCTGAGTTCTTACAAATACAGCCGCAGCCTGAGCTCTGATTGAAATTCCACCAGGAACAAGAGTTGTGGGTGACATACCATTGATAATACCTCTGCCACATACCCACTTCATAGCCTCAACAGCGTAAGGAGATACCGCAGAGTAGTCCTCGTATGCGCTCACATCTGCAAGGGTTGTCATATCTGCGTTAGTGTAGCTTGCATATCTGTAAACCATTGCCGCCATCTGCTCACGGGTGATGTTGTTGTTGGGAGCAAACTCTGTCGGTGATACACCGTTTACGATGCCGTTTGCACTTGCCCAAGCAACTGCCTTATCGTACCAGCTGCCTGCTTCAACGTCTGTGAACTTCTCGTTACCGTTGTTTGCAGGTTCACCTGCCATTCTATAGAGAACAGTTACAAACATAGCTCTTGTTACATTGCCATTAGGATTAAATTCGGATTCTGATGTACCCTTCATAAGTCCTCTTGCGTATGCTTCTGTAACAGACTCGTAGTACCATTCTTCTTCCTTAATATCCACAAAGGGATTAACAACCACTGTGCTCTTATACTGTGCATAGAATGTGGTTGTAGACTTGATTTCAACTGTTGTCGGATCAACAGCTGTGCCGTCATTTGTTGCCCAGCCAATAAATTCATAGCCTTCGTTAGCCTTAACTGTAGGAACATTTGTGGGCTTTTCTCCATCCTTTACCTTCTCGGTTTTGCTTCCGCTAATCATTGTACCGTTAGCACCAACCTGATATGTTACAACATAGTTCAAAGGCTCGGAAGGAGTCTCAGCAGCGCCACCGCCGCCACCGCCACCGCCATTTGAACCACTTGTAGGTGTTGCAGTCTTTTCATCGGAGTATTCGCCTTCGCCAATTGCGTTGACAGCCTTAACCTTAATTGTATACTCTACACCACCGGTAAGTCCTTCAAGCGCAAGTCTTGTTGTGCTTGCGTCATTAATTGTTTCAGTCTGTTCAGTTCCGTTCTTCTCTGTGTAGCTTACAACATAGCCTGTAATATTTGAACCGCCTGTCATTTCCGGCTTTGTCCAAGTTACAGTAAGTTTTTCCTTTCCGGCAGAAACACTGGGTGTATCCATCTTTTCAGGAGCAGAGATAATTGCATCTGTACCGTCTTCAAGTGTCATATAGTCATCGCTCTCGGAAAGCTTATAGTATACAGCGTAGTCCTCGCCGCTTACCTCAAATGCAACCTCACCCTTTGCGTTTGTCTGATTTTCTTCAGAGCCTATTTTAACGAAAGCACCCTCAACCGGAGTTCCGTCTGCGTAGGTTACATTGATTATAACAGTTTCTGTTTCATCTTCAATGTCAAGACCCTCAAATGCGACAGAGAGATAAATTCTGTTCTTTGCATTGTCCGAGTTTCTGAACGCTTCTGTTTCTTCATTTCCACAGTAAACGCCGGATTTATATCCTTTTATGCTTGTGTTTGAGGGTGTATCGGAAGCAAACTTAATAAGGTCTGTGCCTGCATCCTCAAGGTCTTCTACCTCAACACCGTCTGCAGTAACAAACTTGATAGTGAGAATTTTTACATCCTCATCTTCTGCTTCGACATAATAGGCACCATTAGCATACCACGCAAAGTAAAACTCGCCGTCTTCCTCATTAACAAGGTTAGAAACCCTGTTTGATTCAGCTGTAGGAACAACAGCAGATAACGCACTCTTAACAAAGCTTGTGATATTAAGACCGCTTATATCGTAATCAGAGGTAACCTCTCCGCTGATTGTTGCAGCAAGATCAAGAAGCTCTGTATCATAATAGAGACCCAGCTGACCTACTCCACCGCGACCACCTGTTACATAAATATCAGAGGTGATAACACCAGTTTCTTCATCATAGGTGTTCACCATCTTGTAGCCGGGAGTTGTTCCCTTTGCCGCATAAACAGCAAGAGAGCCCGCTGTAAGTGTCAGCGCAAGAAACGCCGCAGCAATTTTCTTTGTAAAATTCATACTTTTACCATCCTTTCATAAAACGGGAGTGTGTACCTGAAAAGGCACATAAAATTCATCATCAGACTTAATTACATAAAACGCCAAAACTCCCGAAGAAATATCCTTTTGCGCAAAAAGCATATAACCGCTTCAACGCAGTAAAACCGACACCGTAATTCATATGCTGTCAGCTTTACTGCGTCGGGGGAACATTTCTGCTCCCCTGACGCATTTTCTGATATTTCAAACAATTTAATATTTACAGTATTGGGGAGAGTCGCCCCTCCCCAACACTTTTTATTTATGCTGTGAAAATCAGTTTAATTATCTTGTTTCGCCGTAATTGCTCTTTACAAATGCAAGGTCAAATACTGTTACCTCGCCGTCTTCATCAACGTCAACAAGTCCGTTGTAATCAGCATCCGCGAGAAGATCTGCGTATCCTGTGTTGTCGCTGCCTTCTTCAAATGCACGAACAATTCTTGCGAAGTCGTAAAGGTTGATTACATTGTCGTCGCCAACATTATTGATTCCGTAAACGTTACCTGCAACACCTGTGAGTTCAACTTCGCTTGTTTCGTCGTAAACAACTGTGAATTCATCAGATGTTTCAGCAAGGTAGCCGTTCTTTTCGAATACTACTGTGTAGTCGCCTGCAAGAACATCTTCAAATGTTGCAACGAATGTGTCGCCTGCTTCTGTTCCTTCAGTAACTGTATCAACTACTTCGCCTTCAGCATCAACAAGCTTAATTGTACCGAAGTTCTTGTAAGCAGCGTCTGCAGCATCTCTTACGAGTGCAACTTCAACTGTAACTGTACCGAGTTCTTCAGCTGTCTTTTCGAATGTGTAGCTGATTACTAATGTATCGCCGTCTCTGGATACAAGAGTTGCAGTTTCGCCGTTAATTGTGTATGTGGTTTCGCCGGAGAATGTATAGCCTTCTTCCGCCTTAACTGTTACTGTAACGGTGTATGCTGTGTCAAATTCAAATTCATCAGCTGCAGGAGTCCATTCAACCTTTTCAACTGTGTAGGTTTCATCACCTGCTACAGCGTCAAGGTCGGGTGTTTCGCCTGCTACGGGTTCATCAATACCTGTAATTACAACTGCTTCAACTGCAGGGAGGTATGTGAATATGATTACAACATCGCCGAGAACTTCTTCACCAGGGATGATGTATGTTACGCCATCATCTTCAGCTACAAGTGCGCCCTTAGATACGCCTGCTACTGTGTAGGAAACTGTTGCGGGAGTTTCACCTTCAGCAGTTGTAACTGTGAATGTGATATCTGTAAGCATTATTCCTTCTGTTTCGAGACCTTCAACTGTTGTAATGTCAGCATCTACGCCTTCAGTTGTGATTGCAATAACATTGTTATCAACAAGTGCTGTGAATGTGATGGGATAGATTATTTCTGTGGGGTCGAAGCTGGTAGCATCATTCTTAATGAACTGCCATTCGCCGTTTTCAAATGCACCTGCGATATCAGCTGCAGGAGCGTACTTACCAAAGTCTGTTGCGGGATCGAACTCTGCATACTTTTCTGCTGTCATATCAGCTGTGAATGTACCAACAAGAACGGGAGTCTTGAGGTCATCACCGAAGAAGTTGCCTGTTGTAGACCATGCAACGTCTGCAATGTAGCCTTCGCCGGATACAGCATTTGTGCCTGTTGTCATGAAAGCGTCATCATATGCGAATGTGAGGTTTTCAAGGATTTCTGTGTCGTACTGAACACCAAATGCTGTCATGTTAGCCTGGGGTCCTTCGTAGTACATATCAATTGTGTACTTTTCATTTGCAACGTCGAAACGACCTTCAAATGTGTAGGAAGCATCTTCAACAGCAACTGCTTCTCTGATTACATAAAGTGTAATAGGTGCGTTAACTGTAATCTTTTCGCCTGCTGCGTATTCAGCTACTGTTGCTCCTTCATCTGCTGCAAAGCCAAGTACTCTTGTTCCAAGAACTCGTTCGGGTGTGGGAAGTGTATACTGTGTGCCTTCGTAAACATATTCGCTAGCGATTGTATCGTCACCGTCATAGATTACAACTGCATGCTCAGGAATATCATCCCAAACTGCTGTAAGTGTTACATCACCTGTAAGTTCGAATGTATCGCCAGGCTGATATGTTGTTGTACCGTCAGACCAGCCTTCGAATGTGAAGCCGTCAACTGCTGCAGGAGCGTCTGCTACTGTGATTGTTGTGCCTTCGTCTTCTGTAACTGCTGCAGGAGCTGCACCCTTAGCGTTTTCATAAGTTACTGTGTACTGTTCAACTGCGGGAGCTGCGAGTGTCAGAGATGTTGTGTTTGCCTGCCACTTGCCATCTTCTGTTCCATCAGGAAGAACGTACATTGTTGTTGCATTTCCTGAAGCTTCAAGAATGCTAAAGTTACATGTACCACTCGCGCCTTCAACGAGTGTGAACTGAGCCTGAAGGAGAGTACCCTCGATAGAATATGTGGGATCAGTAGCCGCAAAACTTGCAACAATGTCTCCCCTGGAATTCAAAGAAATACTATCATAGGTTGATTCAAATTCTTCGTCATCATTGTACACAAAAAATGATTTTTTCTTGCCTGTCTGATA
>JAFWWX010000398.1 GCA_017517985.1 Clostridia bacterium
ACAAATTGGTTCATATAGAGCATCAATCCATCTTTATAATCTCTGATAATATCTACGATACCACTTTCATCACCTTCAAGGAAACGGCGGTAGCTACTTGCACCGTTTTCCATAACATTCTCCTTTCCGAAAGATTTATCTTCCACTTATTAGACGGATTGATTTGGATTTTCTCTCACTTATTTTTGATTTTTAAAACTGTAAGAACAATGGTTACTGCTGTGATGCTTTTATTCTTCATAGTCAATACCTCCCGGGATACCTACATATCCGGTCTCATCAATGATGTACTGTCCTTCGTCTGATAATATCCAATTAAGGAGCTTGTCTACATTTTCATTGGTTTGTTCTTCGTATGTTACTGCATAAATCGGTGTAACTACCGGATAGGTTCCGTTTTTGATATTCTCTGCAGTAGGAGCAATGCCATCAATGGAAATCATCTTAATATCCGGATTCTTTATAATGCCTTCTACATAGTATCTGAAAGAGAAACCGATTGAGTTTGTCTTGTTCTTATAGTTTGAAACTCTTTCGATAATTCCTGACATTAAATCATTCTTGAGTTCTGTCGGAGCTTCCATTATAGGTTTATCGCCCATAAAACGCTCTAACATACTTTGGCTTCCGCTGCCTTCATTTCTCTGGAAAGCAGCAATTTCTTCGTTTTTACCACCGACTTGCTTCCAGTTGGTAATTTCGCCTGAGTAAATCCCCTGAATCTGCTCAGTTGTAAGATTTTCTATCGGATTATCCTTGTGAACAAAGAACACAAAAGCTTCCGTGCCGATAGGTGTGTATTTGTAAGTGGTATTATTAGTTCCTGCATACGCTATTTGATCTTCTGACGGATAAACACCTATAAAAATATCTGTTTTCTTTTCAGCGAGATTCTGATAACCCTCCGGTGTATTGTTATATTCAAAGATTCCGTCATGCAGCTCTGTAGTATCGGGATAAACTGCATTTACAAATGCTGAATATACAGGAAATAGTGCAGCAGCTCCGTCAATTTTCGGGAGATTGTCTGTAAGCTTCAATGTTTTACTGTCATACTTTACTATCTTTGAATCTTCCTCAAATGGTAAATATTCGTGAACATTGATGTTCGGTGATGTGTTTATGGTAATGCTTTTATCGTACTGAACCATTCCGTAGTTAATACCCAAAGCGATAAAGTAAATAGCCGCAGGTATCAGCCATATAAGAAAGAATTTCTTTCTTTTCTTCAGCCATATCAAAGGCAAGAACAAGGACAAAATAACAAATGCACTAATTCCGGTTAAAACGGGATGTATTCCTTCAGATGTGAGTATCATTGCACCTACTATTCCGAAATATGCCGTTACCATCAAAGTTGCGATTGTTAATGCGATTTTGACAACCATTACAATAATTTCTTTATTATCTGCTTTGGGTATATCATTTCGCTTTTTCCAAAGGTAAAAACCAAAAATGCCGTAAAAGAGTATCAGTATAATTCCAAGAGGGATTTCAATATTGATAACCTGTCCTGTGTACTGCGTTCCCATATAAATCATGTGAATACCGGGGAATATGCCGAATATTCCGCCCCAGAACAAGCCTTTATGTAAAAAGAAGGCGGAAATCCAAAAACAAGCAAGCCACACTAAAATCATTGATATAGTTAAAGATGCACCAGTCCATCTCGCGCACATGTAAAAACCGGTAAATAAGGCTGCTGGTATGTAACCTATAAATTTTCTCATTTGCTTTCCTCCTTAAACATTCTCTTTTTCTGATAAATAACTTTCTTCTAATTCCTTTGCAATTTCAAAATAGTCCTTATGGACGAAAAATCTGACGATTTCCGCAGCGTATCCGATTTTACTGGTTATACCAGCACCAAGAACATTGTTGGTTGTAAACGGAATACTGTTTTGTTCCAGTATATCAGATAACATTCCGGCATAGATTGCTTCTTTTTCGCAGAGGTAAACATATTCAGGTTCTTTTTCACGTTCTAAATTGTTTTTCTTAATATAATTGCAAATTCTATGTTTGTAAATTGCATGAGTAATCAGCGCAAGAAACAGTGCTGTGAACATAATTAAAATTGCAATCAGGATAATTAGTGCTAAAAATCCATGTCCGTTTCCGAGCATCCCCATACTCATATTGCCGAAAGCACCCATATAAAGCATCAAGGCAATAAATGCTAATACAAATCCAATATAAAACGGAATCAGCTTTGTGTGCCTTTTTTGAGCCTTAAAACATAATAGTAACTCAATTATGTATGATACGATAAATAAACCTATTGCAATACCTATGTGCATATAGTCAGCTCCTTTCGTTTTCTTATGTAAATTGATTTTATCTAATCAGGCTCAATGCATAATCAAAATCCTTCCTATGAACATAAATCTTATATTCATAAGAATAGTTTTGATTTATTCCAAAGCTTCCATATCTGCCTCTTTTATTTTCAAATACAGACGGGCTTTGAAGATTAGTTACCTTCGTTGTATAATCAACCCCATTCGCAGATAAAATATTACGAACATTTGATTGTTGGTTCATGTCCATAGTAATAAGCAATTCTTTTCGATTAAAAATTGTAATCATAAATTTGCCTCCACAACTTTTTATTCTTCTTTTAATTCTTTACCGCATTTCGGACAATGTTCAGGAACACTGCCACGAACATTCATAAGAGAATATCCGCAATGTGGGCAAAGATAGAATATGAACGCTTGTATAGCTGCTATCGCAAACACTATGATTCCGGCAGCCATAAAGCCAACCGTTACTTTTTCATTTTCAAAACCAATGCCGATTGCCATAATCAAGATTCCAAGAGCGAAGCCAACCCACATTAAATTTCTGCTTTTTCTGAAATTCATATCATCAATCCTTTTTTGTATCGTCAATAATAGCTACTACCAAGCCAACAAGACCGATTGCTAATGTCAACAATTCCATTCCCGAACTGCATAATTGCAATAAAATTGCAAACAACAGTATTGCTAAACCTTTTATCTTTTTCATTTTCACGTCCTCCTTGTTATTCTATAAGAGCTGTTACACCCTCAACCGTTACATATTCTTCAATATCTTCCGTTCCTGTGTTCCACATTGAAATACCAACCTTAAACCAAGCACCTTTTTCAACATCAATCTTTACAGGCATACCGTGTGTAAGATATGTTGGCTCGTATGCGGTTTTTTCTTTAACCTTTACAGGAAGTAATACAACCTCTGTATCGCCCAAGTTTTCTCCTGCCCATATTGTGATTGTATCTCCGATGGGGCATATAATTTCATCTGAGTACACAAAATCTTCTTGACTTCCGGCAGGAACGGTTATACTAATATCAAATGCTGTCTGTCGGTTACTATGCAAATAGATCCCGACAGCAACAGCTATAACTACGACTACTGGAATTACTATAATCAGTTTCTTTTTCATAAGCTGCACCACCTTTATCAGAAAATCCCTTTATTATATTTGAACTGTGCATAGAGTATAAAAGCTATACCTACAATAACAGTTATAAGAGTTATTGCACCGCCTATAAGCACAGCAATATTCATTTTAACAATCATATTCAGAACAGCCGAGAAAATAAGTCCTCCCGCGATTACAAGAGTTCCAATTCCCATCAGTTTTCCGTATTTCGGTCTTGTTTCTTCTGTAATGCGTCTTCTGTTGTACCAATGTATGCTTGCTATATTTCCCTTGACATTCTCAATTCCTATAAAAACCATGAGAATGCCAAGAATAAGCATTGGTATATTCACTGCCATAAATCAGCCTCTTTTCCTCTTGATTGCAAAACCTATAATAAATGCTATTACAAATATTGTGGCTGCTCCACCGTATAACCAAGGAGCATAATTCTTTTCAGGTATAGCAGGAACCTCTAACGGATCTTCAGAAGATTGAATTTCTTCAGGAGCTACTATGTTTTTCTGAATATCCTTCGGAAAAAGTGAATACAATTTCTGCAAATCCTTAGTTTTCATTTCGTAATCTTTTTGCATCAGTCTGCTCATCATTAAGCCATATCTATCCACTTCGCCAAATCTTGAAACTGCTGCCATAGAAACTAACTGCTCATTTTCATCCAACAATTCAATATATAGGACTGTTTTGTACGCATCTTCTTTACCCGATTCATACAAAGCACTATTCTTTGCGTTTGCAATCATAATTTCTTTTGCAACCTTTTCAAATTCATCTACATCAACTTCATGCAATTCATCCTGATAACGCAAAGTCACCTTTTTTACATTTGAACTTGTCAGTGGTTTTGCAAACAGAAATTCAGCAAAGCTGATTTGAGTTCCAAGTGTTGCTCGTTCATGTTCTAATCTTGCATATAAGCCGCTATCCAAAGAATCCTGTATTCTTTCCGCAAATTCATCGCCATTTATTTTTAGTTTAATTTCTTTATCGTTGTAGCTTTCTATTGCATAAACCCAAACAGAATTGTCACCAAGCCAACCAAAGAGATATTCTTTGTCTTTTTCGGGGATTGCAGTTTCAAAATAACATTCTTCGTATATTTGAAGCTCATTTATAGGAACTTCGCCTTTAATCTTACGTGTGGGGAGTACCTGAACATCCTGAACTTTTGGACTTGAAGAATTATCAATCTTGAAATCCTTGAGAGTCCCTATAAAAATCTGAGCTTCATCCTCATATCCTAACGCTTCAGGAATATCTCCTGCAAAGGCTGTAAAGGTTATTGAGAGCATAATTGTAATTATTCCAACAAAACTTATTATCTTTTTCATGGCACTACACCTCTTGTTTTTCAAATTCAGCAATCCATCCCTTGACCTGATCAATTACTTTTTGATTTTTCTTATCTACTATTTGATATTTATAATATTGCTTTCCAATCACAACACCAATAGCCATACCAAATAACATATACGCAACTGCCATATAAATCTCCTTCCAACATCTTTACTCAATAGTAAAATGTACCTCGTAGATTTCTTTGTCGTAATCTCCGGGTGCTCTAAAATCGTCAAATTCCTTTTTGAGACGATAGAATCCTGGCTTTAATTCGCCGTAACCATATTCCCAATTTATATTCATTTCGGTAATATCATTCTTTTTAATGCTATAACCAAGCATATTCCAAACTAAAGGTTCACCCGTTATTGTTTCCACAGGCTGCCACTCATCATTTACTGTTTTTTCGAGAGTGTAAGCTGCACCGTATTCAAGTCTGCCAGAGGGATAGCCACCGAACTGCACAATTTTCAATGTCATACCTTTTGGTGTTACATTATCAGCATAGAGAGTGATGCCCCATTTATCCGTAAGTATGCGGTTATGAAGTATTTTCCCGTTTTCTTCTCCTGCATTGAACTGAGAGCTTAACAGCGGCTCATATACATCATTAAAAGTGATTTCTTCCTTTTCACTCAAAACTATGATTTCACTGTCAACCGCTGCATTATTTAGATGACCTTTTATGTAATAACAATATTTCAAGCCGTCAAGTGTATCATCATATAAATCATACTTCTTGAAGATTACCCATTCACCGTCAATATCGACCTCTTTGGTAATGCTTGTAGCGTGCTGATAGCCTTCAACATCAAAATTTGCCTCTCCTGCTTTAAGAGGGATTTCATTTTCTGCAACCGTCTTTTTGAGATTTCCGTCCATCGTTCCGCAACGGGGAGTGTTTTCACTGACGAGTCCTGAATCATAATACAAATCTCCGTCAACATTGAACATTCTGACAGGCTTCTTTTCAAGTTGCTCACCGAACTGCCCTTTAACAGTTCCGTTGTTTTCTCCAACGAATATTGCAGTAGGTCCGTCAGCACCGCCTATTACTCCGATGCTTGCATCGTTACAGGCAGTGAGCAGTAAGCTGCACATTATAAGACTTAATGATATAATTCGTTTCATAGGCGTGGCCTCCTTTATCTGTTTTCAATATCTACATAATCTCTTTTTTCTTTTACATTGATGTATGCCGGGCGGATAATCTTTCCGTTGTTCTGAATTTCCTCAATTCTGTGTGCGCTCCAGCCTGCAATTCTTGAAATTGCAAATATCGGTGTATAAAGCTCGTATGGAAGTTCAAGCATCTTATAAATCAATCCGGAGAAGAAGTCAACATTCGGGCTTACACCTTTATAAATTTTACGCTTGTCTGCTATAATCTGAGGAGCAAGTCTTGCAACAGCTTCATACAAAGCAAAGTCTTCGTGACAACCTTTTTCCACGGACAAGTCTTCAGCACAGATTTTTAATATATCTGCTCTTGGATCGGATTTTGAATACACAGCATGTCCCATACCATAGATGAGTCCTGCATTATCAAATGCTTCTTTGTTCAGAAGTTTCATGAGATAGTCTTCAATCTCTGATTCCTTTTGTGTGTTGATGGATTTTTTCATATCATCAAACATCTGAACAACCTTGATATTTGCACCACCGTGTCTTGGACCTTTTAATGAACCGAGAGCTGCAGCAATAGCAGAATAAGTGTCTGTTCCCGATGAAGTCACAACATGAGTTGTAAAGCTTGAGTTATTACCACCGCCGTGTTCTGCATGAAGCACAAGGGCAAGGTCAAGAACCTTTGCTTCAAGATGCGTAAACGAACCATCCTTACGCAGAATATGAAGTACATTTTCTGCAGTTGACAAGTGCGGTTTAGGATCACGAATATGAAGGCTCTTATCTAAATGATAATGTCTGTAACCGTGATAGCCGTACACTGCCAAAAGCGGAAACATTGATATAAGCTGTAAGCTCTGGCGAAGCACATTTTCAACCGATACATCGTCAGGGTTATCGTCATAAGAATAGAGTGCGAGCACACTTCGGGAAAGGACATTCATCATATCTTTGCTTGGTGCTTTGAGAATCATATCTCTTACGAATGATTTCGGTAAGCTTCTATAATCTGCAAGAGTTTCCTTGAATTTGTCAAGCTCCGCCTGCGTCGGAAGCTCCGAAAACAGCAGAAGATATATTATTTCTTCAAAGCCGAATCTGTCTTTATTCAAAAATCCTGACACAAGGTTTCTGACATTGTATCCACGGAAATACAGTTCACCCTCGCAAGGAAGGTCTTCGCCGTTTGGTCCTTTTTCCTTTGCCTTGATTTGAGATATTTCGGTAAGACCGGTTACAACGCCGTTACCGTCCAAATCACGAAGTCCGCGCTTTACATTATGTGCCGGATACATTTCCGGTGTTATATGGTTATTGCCGCAGGACAAACCTGCAAGCTCTTTTATATATGGTGTAATTTCTGAATATGATTTGCTCAATTTTTGTACCTCCTGTATGTGTTTATTCTTCTTTTTCAAAATATCCTGCTATTGCAAATCCTATACCAACAACAGGTGATATTAAGCCAATAACCTGTGCTGGTGTCCAATCTGTAAGTGCACCTACATAACAGCATCCAAAACCGAATATCATTAGTGCAATGCCAAATAAAATTTTCTTAATACTGTTCATAATTGCTACCTCATCAATCCATAACTGTTTCAAATTCATCTTCATTGTATTCTGTTCCTGATACTTCACGGTAGAACGCTGCATAAGCTGCCTGTTTGTATGGAGTGAGCCACAAATGACCTATTCCAAATGCAAGTGTTGCAAGGATGTCCCAGCCAATGAAGCTGAACTGCAGGCAGAATAATCTAAAGCGGTTTCCATACATCATTGTTTTAGATTGGGTTATTGCCTCGTCTGCTGTAAGCTCCGGATTTTCCGCAAGTATGTAATCTGTCATTGCATAACTAAAGCCTGCAACAATACCGGGGATTATAAATAACAGCGACCAAAGGAAAGTATATAATGCACGAAGAAGTCTTGTAATCGTTGTTGTTTTCCAATGTGAGAAGTATTCAAACAGATTCTCAAAGGCTGCATTTTTCTTATCCACAAGATTAAGATTAAATTTCGCATATCCAACGCCTACAAAGCTTCCAAGCACGAAATATACAACCGCCATAAAAAGTGCCACAATTATAATGATGGGCAAGCTTGCAAGTATAAAAGCTCCAATCTCGGAGTTAATACCGCCATTTGTGCCGGTAGAGTATATTGTCTGTCCTGCCATGTTAAAATTCATGCTTATATTTGAGCCGTTTATATTTACCTTGAATTCAGGACCATTGCTGCCAATTCCACCAAGGATAGATGCAACAAGCCCAACTGCAACGGCGATAAGCCATTTATTTGTCAAAGCATTTCTTGCTATTCTTCTGAAATCTTCTGCTATTTTCATTATATCAGCTCCTTATTATCAATCTTACTTTTCGTAAAAATTATCTTTCAGTTCGTCACAGTAAGCATTTATTAAATCAACATTGTAAACACATTTGATAGTACAAACGCTCCTAAAAGACTGATAACCGTTTGCTTAGGTTTACTATATAAAATTGCAACTGAGCCAAAAAATATTATCACATTGATAACACGGTTAACAGCGAAATATAGAAAACCGATTGCAAAGCACTCAGACATCATTACTGACAATATCAATATATCAATCATTAGAGATACTTTTGTTTCTCCTTTGCCATACCAACAAATAAACGCTAATACCGGTGACAATATTGTAAATCCATACCATACCATCATGTATCTTTGAGGGTTAAAGCCGGCGAACACGATGGTATATAAATGATAGCTAATACACATTCCTACAAAAAACAGGAACACATTTAATGCTGCTCTTAAAGGTGTACTGCTGTAAACAGAAAGAGCAATGGCAATTAGAAGCCAAATTGCAAACTCGGAAAACACATTTCTTAAATCAATTATTCCTAATATATGCTGCCACCAAATTGCATCATTGATCCACATGTTATCCAACCATTTTGAAAGCACTCCCAATGCAACTCCAAACAACAAAATCAATATGCTATATGATACTTGTAGGGATAGTTTTATATCTCTATTCGGTGTTCGTATTTTATCCAGCCATGAGTTCATTTATCAAACACCTCACTTATAGGATTTCTCTCAGCTTATCCAAAAACGCTTCTTCTCCAAAAGTGTTTATTTTGAAAAACATTGCCTGACTTCCGCCGGAGGTTATTGCTGAAAGGTGAATGGTATCTCCTGATCCGAACAGAGTTACATTCAGGCTCACACGGTTTCCGCCCATATAACTGTATCTTTCAAATACTCTGATACTACAATGGGTGTCGCCGATGCGAAAGTCACTGCTTTCCTCAAGGCTTGCAGATACGCTGCCGTTTATGATTCCGTCTTCGATTCTATGTAATATCGTATCAAAGTTTCCTGTAATTGTTTTTTCTAATTTTGCCATACAGACACCTCCGTTATATAATATAGACGCATAAAACGAGGTAAAAGTTTCCACATTTATAATACAATTTTAAGCGTCAAAAAGTTGCATATATCTTATTTTTTCTTTGTTCTTTTCTTGAATAAAACCACATTCAAAACCAATGTGATAATCATTAGTGCAAAGGATATTCCCAAAGTGAACTTTGAGGTATCAAGCAAAGCCGACCAATCCTGCATTCCGACTCTGCGATTATATTCACAAATCTGGCAATACAACGATAAGATACCCATAGAAAAGCTTATACATGAAATCTTATATGTATGGCTTTTTTTCACTGTAAGACCAATAATGGGAAATATAATTGCTATTACTCCAAACAACAAACTCATAATATTAAAAATCATAGTCTAACACCTCATTGTTATAATAAAGCTCCTGCAATCATAACATCCATAGCTACAAAGCAAACATAACCAACAATAGCTGAAGCCTTTTTCTGTTCTTTATGCTCCTGTATAGATTGTATCAGAATCAGCACACTCAAAAGAGGAATAGATACATTAAGTGCTTTATCCCATACACCTGTGAGCTGTAATGCTGCACCAACTAAAACTACAACGGATATAACAATCCTTAATACCAACAATATTTTATCAACGACAGATTTTTCATTCCATTTTGTTCTCATAGCCAAACCTCCTATGCTTTATCTTTCTAATCAACAGTGATATAACTCCAGCAATTAACGAGCCAACTGTAAGTACGGTTGTCATCCAAGCCAAAAGCATTACTGTTCCGTCAACTCCGTGACTAACAAGGTTTTTGGTCCAAATCCATACAACAATAGATAGTAAAGCAAAAACGCAAGATAAAATATATCCCTTTTTCCATTTGATAAATACTAATCTGATAAGCATACCGATTAACAAAGGCAAAACAAAGATTGTAAATATGTTTTGTAATTGAGTATGTGTGCTTACAATGTAATCGCTTAATTTTTTCACTTCACCATCATATACTACTTGACATATTTCCCAACTATAATTTTCTATCCAAACTCTTTTACCGACAAAATATAGAGTGCGTTGTTTGTCTTTTTCATTTATGTCGAATTGGATAGAAATGTAGCGACCTTCATAATCAACCTCTTTAGAATCGTCTATAATTTCAATGTTGTTTGAATCAGAATTGTGTTCCGTTATGTATTTCTGCAACAATTCATTCTTATACTTGTCAAATATCCATGTATCAAATCCACCGCCACAAGCACCTGCATCATAGCTTACCGGAGCAAAGTGAAAAAATAAGGCAATAACAACGGCAAGTAATACAACACAGATTGTAATAATCGAAACAAATTTTTTCATTAGATTTCCTCCTTGCATGATTTACTTGGAAATTATTGTTTTCCACACATCCATGTGCTGTTCTGATGCTCCGTCCGGTATAGCACCGATTCTCCAAATAGATACCGAATTTATACCAAACATTTTTGCAAGTGTGATTTTATCCTTTATGCTCCTGCTGTCCTCATACCAGAGAAGAATCTGCTGTCCGTCCTCGGTAGTGTAGAACGCATAAGGATTTTTATATTTTTCTGAATAGGTTATTTCTGTATCCGGCTGCGCCAATCTTTTCTCAACCGTATCCATTGCAGGATGAATGGAAGTTCCGTCCGTAATTTTCTTATCCGTTGTATTCCAGGCGGTAGTGCTTGCTGTACTTATGGCAAACATTATCTTATCTTTATCCTGTACGCCTGTAACGGGGTTAGTAATCGCTTTTAACGCAGTATAAACTTCATCAAAGGGAGTAACCGGCGTTGCGATAAAATTCGTATTCAAAAGATTATCAGGCAGTGAATATGTAGCATAATCGTGTGCCATAAGGATTACTTTGTCAGCATATTCTCCAAGAGTCTTATAATCATAAGCGTCAAAGTATTCAGAGCTGTTCTTCAGCACCGGATGAACTGCGACATATAACTTTTTATTTCCAAGTGCTGTCTTCAAATCCTTAACGAACAAATTAAGACCGTCTTTGAGTTCAAGTCCTTTCATACCCTCGAAATCAACAGTTATTCCATTGTATGAAGGCGATGCTGCCACTAATTGTTTGATTGCTTCTGCACGATTATCTGCATTTAAGAGTATTGCCTTGCAATCATCGGAGTCTGTCATTGTTACTGCAAGATTTACCGAAGCTCCATTATTCATCACATAATCCAGTGCATCCTGATACCCTTCGGGAACATACCAATCATTACCGTCTTGTGTTGTCTGATTTAGAAACACCTTTCCGTCATCGGTATATGTAAGTCTGCTCCAGCCAAAAGAAACAGAATCCATCTGTGTCGCAATTTCTTTTTGTCCCCAGGATGAGATTGCATAAAAGCCGTGAACTTCATTAAGTGATGAATAATATTTCTTATACATACGCATCATCATTGCTGCGCCTTCTTCACGGAGGGCAGAGCCTTCAGGATCAAATACTGTTTCAGACTTCCCATTGATAATTCCGAGATTATATGCAGTGGAAATATATCCTGCATCTGTTGTTACATCACCGAAAACTGAATTGCTTTCACCTCCGGCAAGTTCTCCGTATCCCAAAGCCTTAACAAGCATAACTGCCATTTCACGACGGGTTATATTATCGTTGGGACGGAAGATACTCTCAGAATATACATTTCTTTCTGCCAGTGTATTAACATCGGTAAAGAACCAATCAGATGAATTTGCGTCAGAGAAAGTTGACGTTTCGGATGTGCTTTTGTTCCACTGCATCATTCTCACAAGCATTGCTGCAAACTCGCATCTTTTTATGGTGTCTCCAAGACCGAATTCTCCATTGCCTCTGCCTTGCATAATACCTGCATTTGCAGCTTCATTTATGACCGACACTGCCCAATGGTCTGTCGGTACATCCGTATATGATGCTGCCATCGCTGCAGGACACATAATATTCATAGCAAATCCCACAAGTGTTATTCCGGTAATTATTTTATCTATATATGTTTTAATCTTCATTATTTTCATCCTCATTTATTTGCTTATCACTGTTGAACTTCTTGTGATATTATTCCAAGCTGCTGTGCAATACGCTGCATTTCAATATCTGTATTATGCAATACTTCTGCACAGTTTTTCAGACTTTCGTTTATTTGTTCATTTTCCGGTAAGTCACTTTTATATCTCATATTATGTTCAAGTGATGCCCACGAATCCATCGCACTTGTTCTGAGTTGTATTTCACACCTTATCCTTTTGATTTCTTCGTCAAGATGCACTTTAGTCTCCACAATAAGATGCAGACTGTGATATCCGCTTGGTTTTGGGATTTTGATATAATCCTTTTCTTTTACAAAAGTGAATCGGTCGCTTGCAAGGAGCAAATCCCTCACATTGTATATGTCAGAAATATATTTGCAATATAACTCTTACACCAGCTATATCATTC
>JAFWWX010000399.1 GCA_017517985.1 Clostridia bacterium
AACAGTTACAGTTGATATAACAAAGGTTAAGGAAGCATTTGTGCCTGAGCTTGAAAAAATTATGCCTCAGAGTGATTTGGCAAAAGCGAATATGAATCCGAGACTTCGAATGATAACCTTATATACTCTTGCACAAACTAAAAACTACCTTGTTGCAGGCACAGGTAACCGAAGCGAAAGATATATGGGTTATTTCACAAAATGGGGGGACGGCGCGTGTGATTTTAACCCAATAGCCGACCTTACTGTTAAAGAAGTCTACGAATTTTTAGAATATCTTAACGCTCCGCAGGAAATTATTAAAAAAGCCCCGTCAGCAGCACTTTTTGAAGGGCAGACCGACGAGCAGGAAATGGGAATAAGCTACGCTAAAATAGATGATTATATCTTAAACGGTATTGCAGACGAAGAATCACTAAACATTATAGAAAGAGCACATAACCGCACAGAGCATAAGAGAGTTATGCCGAAACTATATAATGAATAAATGCCCATAAACACAATATACCTTAAATTTCAGGTATATTTTGCTTTATCGTTTCTGAAGAAATATAAAGTAAAAATGCCCCGATAATCCTGACGGATATCGGGGCATTATTACATCTTACATAATAAAATTATATTTTTTTAGAAATTAATTCCGGGAACCTCTGTATCTCCTTTTATACAAGTGGGAAAAACAGCGGTACAAATATAATAATAGATAAACAAACAGTGAGAGCAAGAAGCCCTGTATATTTGAAATAATCAGAGAATTTATATCCTGCAACTAAAGTCATTGCTGTTTGTGCATTTGCAAGAGGTGTACTGTAGGTAAGATTTGCAGCATAAACAATACCTAAAGTGAAAGGAATCGGATTAAATGAATTTGCACTGCATATTGATAGTGCAATCGGAAGCATTATAACAACAGCAGTGGAATTAGTAATAAAATTACTTACAATCATTGTAATTACAACGAAAAATGCAAAAATCGCAATTACCGGGATATTTGCTCCCAACACGCCTGAAAGCATATTTGCCAATAAATCTCCGGCACCGCCCTTTGTGATACCGCTGGCAATTCCCAAACATCCTGCAAGAATAAATACTACCGACCAATCCATATTTTTAATAACACTCTTCTGGGTAGTACAACGGGTAATCAAGCAAAGCAATGCCGCTATAACAGCTGTCATTTCAGTAGGAATCCAAGCTCCTATAAATGATATAACTGTTAAAATAAATATTATAAGAACTGTAATGATTTTACTTTTTTTAACAGGTGCTCCAGAGTTATTTTCTGCAGACACAACTATATCATCTGCCGATACTTCCTGTTTGTCTTTTCCCCATATTTTTTCTCCCAGACGGTAACCGATAGTTTCAACATAAATGAAATAAACCACACAAAGTATCAGACCAACAAGCATAAAATCAAACATCTGAAGAGATTTACCTGTCATTTCTGATAATATTCCGTTAGCGGTCAGCTGAGGAGTTGAGCCTACCAAAGTTGTAACTCCGCCAAACATAGCAGCAAGAGTGACCGGTAATGTAAGATTTTTACGACTTATTTTCGGATCGCTTTTTGAAACACTTTCAATAATCGGTAAGAAAATTGCTATAACTGCAGTATTTGATAAGAATGCCGATAAAATCACAGATGCAATACCTGCCATCAAAATAAAAAGTCTTTCATTATGCTTTGAGAGAGCAGATACCTTTTCTCCGATGATACGTGCAACGCCGGTATCCATCATTGCTATTCCCACAACCATCATACCAAACATTAAAAGCACGATAGAATTTGAAAATCCTGAAAATGCCGCTTTGATTTCACAAACTCCGGTTAAGGCAAATAACGCACATCCCAATACTGCAACAACAGCATTAGGTACATATTTTGTTATAAAAAGAACAATGCATACAATAAGAATAATTAAACTTGTAATCGCAGGTGATATTATCATTTTAAACAATCCTCCTTGTTATTCCAATGTGTTTATATCCACTTTAGAGAAAACCATATTTTCGCCGTTTTCGTCTTCTATAATCAAAGTGTCATATATCCATGAAATTGTGTTTTTTAAATCCTCAGTATCTTCACAAACAAGGTCGATTTCACAGAATCGCTGATTAACATTGTAATGCTCTCCTACCTCGTCTCCTGCTTTATACTTTGTGCTCATGGAAACCACTGCAGGATGATTTCTTACTTCATCTTCGCCCCATATTCTTGATATTTTCCCGGGTCTTACCGAAACAAGCAAATATGGTGTTTTCTTCCCCTTCTGAAGATACCCGTCAACAGGAATTACTGTTTCATCCGATATTTCTCCTGTTAATGCAAATTCTATCAAAGGTTTTACCAAGCTTACACCGTGAACTCTTTCATACATTCTTTCATATTCAGCACCGGGATAGCGTAATCCGGGGTCATAAAAACGCACAGTGTCGCCATCTACAAAGCCCTGCATAAAGGCAGGTGCGTTTTTTAAGCCTATGTTTTTGAGCATTTTTGCTACCTTTTCATTAACATTGTTCACATACATTTCTGTATATACTGACGGGGCCATTCCCATCATGGAAACTCTCTCCATCTTATCTTCAATTCTGCCAAGCTTACGGTCACCTACTCTTGTAAGATACACCTTGCCGTTGATAACAACATAGCTTATGCAGATATCGTTTTTGTTCCCCATATATTTTTCTATGAGTACCTGACCGTTAGAGCTTTCTTTTTTTGCTTCTTCTATCGCAGAGAGAACCTCATTGTAATTATAACAAACCTTCGAACCTCTTGAGCCTCTGCTGTCGCAAGGCTTAACAAGTACAGGATATTCAACATCGCAAGTTTCATCTGAATTATTTCTAAATAATTCTGCTGCATATTCAGGAATTACATCAACTCCGTTTTCAATACAACACTTTTTAAAAGCTGTTTTATCAGTTAACACGTTATACTGCTCATAATTACCGAAACACGGATACCCCATTTCTTCGCACAGCTGTTGATAAGGACGTTGACAAACGTCCAGACACAACGCGATTGCGCCATCTATTTTCTCTTCGGTACATATTTTTTTCATTTCAGCAACATTTTTAACATCAACAAGCATTGAATGGTCTGCAATCTGCTTTGCAGGGGAATCTTCATCCTTTAAAAAGTCAACAACGTATACTTCCACACCCATTTCATGAGCCGCTTCAACAACCTTACAATGCTGAAACGCACCACCAATAACAAGTAGTTTTTTACCTTTCAGGTTTATCATATATTAAATTTCCTTTCGTTTATTTAAAAATATCTTTTTAAGAATTTTTATTAATCGCCATGTATTTTTTATAGTAATTCTGGTATTCAGTTTGCCATCTCTGTTTATTATCAAGCTCTTTACAAATAAGCTTAACAATACCGATATTTCTCATTCGAGGACATTTAAGATGGGATTAAATTTTCTTTTGTTAATTATTTAATCTCTGAATTACACTTCATTTATATTTATAGCAAATTTGTCTTTATATTTAAGTTTACTTGTAACACCAAATAAAAGTCCAATTGTTGCCCAACCACCAACAATTATCCATTCCTCCCATGTAAGTGCACAAGAAGTTGAGGGAATAATATACATTGCCGCCATAACGCCGGACATTAACACTGCAAGAGAACCACACAATTTGTATTTTTTAACCTCATACGGTCGTTTCATTTCAGGATCTTTTTTCCTTATAACTAAAAATGAAAGTGATACTATGCAATAAGCAAGACAACAAGCAAAATTACTTGCATCTACTATCCATACAAGCATTTGTCTGCCAAAAAATGGAGCAATTACTGACAAAGCGCCAACTAATATTATAGCAATATAAGGTGATTTGTTTTTCTTGCTTAATTTAGCAAAGAAATGTGGAATCATATAACATTCAGCCATAGAATACAAAGCACGGCTACCACCAATCATAAAGGAATTCCAACTTGTTATTATTCCACAAAGACCACCAAGAATAAGAACTTTTGACATCATGGGACTGGTAAATGCTTTTGCCATTGCATCAGCTGTAACAAGTCCTGTTGCCTTCATAGAGCTATTAATCTCTTCTGCGTTCATAATAAGACCTACACTTACTACAATCATCACATAAAAAGCAACCGCTAATATGATAGATAAAATCATTAGTCTTCCCAATCGCTTCAATGGAAGTTTAATCTCTTCTGCTACCTGAGGAATTACATCAAATCCAAAAAAGAAGAATGGCGTCATAATTGCAACTGATAGTATATTAGTCACCATACTGCCAGAAGTTTTACCAATAAACATTTGTCCCTGTATATTGGATACATCTCCATTAAAAACCGAGCCTGCCATAAGTACAATACCCACTACTGCAATCGCTATTGTAAATATTGTCTGAAATATAGCAGCCTTCTTAGTTCCAATAACATTGATTACTGTAACGAAAATTGCAACCAGAATACCTGTTGAAACCCATGAGGCATAAACATCAAACCCTGCAACTGTATACATATATCCCTTCAAGAAGTCCGGGAAAAGATATTGTAAAATGGTAGGAAGTGATACTGCCTCATAACACACAACACCTATGTAGCTCAAAATTATCGCCCATGTGCAGACAAACGACACAACGGGTCCGAAAGCTTTATAGCTGAATACATGTTCACCGCCGCAAAGTGGCATGGCACAGGTAAGCTCAGCATAACAGATGCTCACAAAATATATCATAATACCACCGATTATGAAACCGAGCACTGTTCCTAAAACTCCGCCCTGTTGTATCCACTGACCGGAAGAAACAACCCACCCCCA
>JAFWWX010000400.1 GCA_017517985.1 Clostridia bacterium
TCCGGCAGAAGATGGCTCTTTCCCTCATGTTGCAGGACTAACATTTTCGGTTAATAAATCCATTCCAACATCTGTTAAAACAGACGAAAACACAGTTTTTACAGGCGTTGACGGTGAGTATAGAGTTTATGATATTAAAGTCTTAAATAAAGACACAGGCGAATACGAGCCTATTAAACTCGACGGAACATACTCCTTTGCAAGCTTCAACTACTTTGTTTTAGACCAAGGCGGCGGTATGAGTATGTTTGACGGTGTGAAAATATTAAAGAATGACGGAATGCTTGATGTTGAAGCGTTAGAAACATACATCACAGAAAACCTTGGCGGTGTTATAGGTGAAGAATACGCAGAGGTAGATAACAGAATCACATTCACAAACATTGAAGTATCAGATATTGATGTGAATATTGATTGGTATAAGGTGCCAAAGCTAAATAACGGTGCCGTACCTCCCGAACCTATTGACAGTCGAGATTCTGATATTAACGGATATATGTCTGTTGATTGTGAAGGTCTTGACTATTATCAGTACGGATGGGCAACTTATGATGAAGAAACCGAAAAGTGGGTATATGCTCATCTTATGGGCGACGAATATAGGATTAACAACGAGGACAGATATGCACTTGTGTTTGCTGCAGTTCTTAAACCAACCCATCTATTTGCGGATGAAATAGCTATCACGGGTTTTGGCGATGCAGAGCGTATACCGGGTGGAATATCTTTTATAGTGGGTTATACTTTAGAAATAGGCACACTTGATGAGGTTAACACAAAAGTACATTCTCACACAGCCGGCGGTGATGCTCCGTGGGACGGAACAAGTGGCATTGTTTATGAAAATAACGAAGCATATATTTATCTTACAGGTGATGTAGCACTATCTGATACCCTTACAGTTGAAAGCGGTAATACGCTTAATCTTTGCCTCAACGGGAACATTCTTTCCTACGAGGGAACAGAAAATTCAAGCGTTATTTATGTAGAAGAAAATGCAACACTTAATATTTATGATTGCAAAAACACTGTTCATAACGGATATATTGATGATGTAACACATTTGTGGAGGTCAGGCGATGCTCCTGGCGGTGCTGAAAGCTTAAACCTTATAGGCGGCGTTATAACAGGTGGCACAGGAAAAACACATACTAACCTCAATAACAATGGCGGCGGTATTTTTTCTTCAGGAAATCTTTCATTGTACGGTGGTACCATTGCAGGTAACACGGGCGTGTATGGCGGCGGTATTTTTATAGACGAGGGTAGCTTCAATATGTACGGCGGTTCCATTATTGGAAATGCTGCAAATGCTTCCTACTCCGGCGGCGGTGGCGTTGATGTAGAAGATGGAACATTCTATATGCACGACGGCATTGTTGCACACAATTACAGTGCTTATGTTGGGGGCGGTGTGGTTGTTGATGATGAGTTTTATATGCTGGGGGGTTCGGTTGTCAATAATACTGCAAAGTTCGGCAGTGGTATCAAATGCGATGGAATGTTTGGCGGATATGGCAACGGAAATATGTATCTTTCGGGTACACCTGTCATAAAAGACAACACAGCAACCAGTCAAGAATCCGGAAATATTGATGGTATTCCTTACGTGAACGGTCCGCTTAAAGACGGTGCATTCATTAACTTGAATGTTGATTGCTATGGCACAGTTGCAGCTCCTTCAGGTGATGTTGAATCTATTACAGATTACACGGGATATTTTGAAAATAACACACAATATCCTATGTATGTTGACGAATATGGTTATCTTGAGCTTGGTTATACGATTACCGAGCAACCGTCGTTTGAAAACGGTTACACGGTTAGCCTGAACGAAAATTGTGGTGAAACATATCAGTGGTATGAAGTGAATGAATTTACATACTCATTTCCGGAAGATATTACGGTGGATCAGGAACAAATTTACTTCTTCCTGAATGAACTTAATGCATCTGATGATGCTTACATAGCAGTTCCCGGAATTTCTGACGAAGAAAATGGCTCTTTCGTATATGCGGTTGTCGCGTTCCTGGAAGAAGGAATATTTAAGATTACACCGACGGGCGATTCGTCAGGGGTAGAGTATAATTTGTTTGAGTGTGATCCTGTAGAGTTTACTCCGACCGAAGAACCGCTTGTATCTGTGAGTGAAAATACATGGAGCGTGGATGAAAATACACTGTACTTTGTTATAGCCTCTGCAGAGAGAAGTATTTCAGATATGCCTGAAGTAACAATGTCTTTCGACACATATATTCTTGGAAGTGCAGTTGCAGATGCAACCGAAAACTCCCTTACAGGTGCAGAAAACGGCAAACTATACAGACTTGTTGTTGATTTGGGAATAGAAGATGTAACTTATCTTCAAAGCAATACAGTTCAATACTATTCTTCAAGAGAAGTAACATTTAATGCAGGTGAAGGTACGGGAACAATGGATGTCCAGAAGATTCCTGAAGGCGTTGAAACTGCACTTAACAAAAATACATTCACCAGAGGTGGCTACAAATTTGCTGGTTGGGCAACAGATTCTGACGGTGATGTAGTGTACGAAGATGGTGCTAATGTTACTTTGAACGATGACCTTGCGCTTTTTGCAAAGTGGACTAAAACTCACTCGAGTTCTGGCGGTGGAGTAACTCACTATACCGTTAAGTTTGATACAAACGGCGGAAGTGTAATCACAAACAAAACCGTTACAAGAAACTCAAAACTTGCTGAGCCACAAGCTCCTACAAGGGAAGGTTATAGTTTTATCGGGTGGTTTACCGATAAAGAAATGACAGATGCTTATGATTTTGAAAGTAAGGTAACAAAGAATTTTACACTTTATGCAAAATGGGAAAAGCACGATGACGAAATCGTAACTGCTGAATGGAAAAATCCGTTTACCGATGTAAAGGAAAATGATTGGTTCTACAATAATATAAAATTTGTTTTCGAAAACGGTCTTATGAAAGGTGTAACAGATACCACCTTTGCACCAAACGAAAACTTAACAAGAGCAATGCTTGTTACAGTTCTTTACCGTGCAGAAGGTGAACCTGCCACAAACCGCAGTATTCCTTTCTCTGATGTTGATATGGGCGCTTACTATGCAAATGCTGTATCTTGGGCAAAGCAGAACGGTATTGTAAACGGTGTAACAGAGAACGAATTTGCACCGGATGAAAGCATTACCCGTGAGCAGATTGCGGCGATTATGATGAGATACGCAGTCTATAAGGGAATGGATGCATTGACACTTGAAGAAAATCTCCATTTTGCAGATGCAGATGAGATTTCCGAATATGCAGTATCTTCAATGAATTGGGCAGTTGGTGCAGGACTTATAAACGGTAAGTCCGAAAGCCTACTTGCTCCAAAGGATACTGCAACAAGAGCTGAAGTTGCAGCAATACTACATAGGTATTTAAATATGGTAACAAGCCATAATTAAATAAAGTATTAAATTTTAGGAGGAAATTTTATGAAGAGTAAAAAAATCTTTCAAACCATTTTCATTTTTGCTATGGTAATGGCATTGTTTACTGGATGCACGGTAAACAATACTGATACAAATATAGAAACTGAAGTAAGCAATGTTCCGACAGTCATTGCAAAGACTAACGGCGGCGAAAAGTGGGAAACAAAAATAGACTATGCCAATGCAGATAACTGGCTTAGTGCAGAAGACACAGGTAAGGATGTTGACGTTGTATATTTTTATCCAACAACCTTTTCAAAGGTATCTGACGATGCTCCTGATGTAGCAGATATTACAGATGAATCTATGCGTAGCGGAGCACAGAGAGAACTTAAAAATCAGGCTTCAGTATTTATAGAGGATTGCAATATCTATGCACCTTTTTACAGACAGGTAAATGCAGCCTATGCACTCACTCTCAGTGATGAAGAAGCTGACGATCTGCTCCGTTATTCCGCATCACAGGATCCGTCCGCTGCACTTGATTACTACTTTGAAAACTATAACAACGGTAAACCCTTCATTCTTGCAGGACATTCTCAGGGTTCTCAGATTTTGACTATGATTCTTTCTGACTACATGAAAGAACATCCTGAGCACTACAAAAATATGATTGCAGCATATGTAATTGGATACTCCGTAACCGACAAATATCTTGCAGCAAACCCACATCTTAAGTTTGCAGAAGGTGCTGACGATACAGGAGTTATCATTTCCTACAATACAGAAGGTCCTGCAAACAAGGATCAGCACAATGCGGTTGTAACTGATGGCGCTATTTCCATTAACCCGATTAACTGGAAAAAAGATGATACATATGCAGCTAAAGAAGAAAACCTCGGTTCACTTAATATAGACGGAGAAATCGAAAAGAATCTTGCTGATGCAAAGATTGATTTAGAGCGTGGTGTTGTAGTTTGTGAAACTGCCGATTCTGCAGTGTATGCAATTCCTGAAGCTGCACATGCACTTTTTGGACCCGAAAGCTATCACGGTTATGATTACGGTCTTTATTATATGAATTTGCGTGAAAATGCCAAGGTAAGAATAGAAGCATTTAAAAATAAGTAATTGAGGTGATATTATATGTTTAAATCCAAGCCACTGGTTGCACTGGTCTTGGTTCTGAGCATGTTGCTGTCCATAAGTGCACCTGCTTTTGCTCAGCAACTCTCTGTAGATGGCGTGGAGTTGTCTGATTACGTACAGGTTAATAGCGAAGACGAAATTTCTGATGACAACTCCGATGACAATCAGCAGGAAGTAAGCGATGTTCAAGAAGAAATCAATGACAATCCCACAGAAGAGGCATCTATAATTGATTTTTCTGCTACCGAATATAGTTTTGAGGAAGGTAACGACACGGTAAATGTAACCATTAGAAGATATGGAGATACTTCCATCGGAACTGCGGTTTCATTTAAAGCGGCTGACCTTATTTCAACTTATGGTGAAGACTATGTTATTTTAGATGCTGATGGAAATCCTTTTGAAAAGGTTTCCGGTATCAAACCTGATATCAGCGATTTTTCGTACAGTGAGAATCCGTACGATGAAAATGCCGACGGATTAACCTATGACTTCAGCACTGAAGGCGAAGCAGAAAACGAAGACATTGATTCAGGCAACGAAGATACAGAAACAGCATATACAAAAGCCACAAAAAGCACAGGCTCAAAGCTTCTTGATGCTCAGGCAGCATATCTTAATATGGATACATTTGCAACAGAAGATACGGTTGCTGCAGAAGAAACAAAAGAGGTTTTAGAAAATGTATATGAATATCTCTTTACTGCAGAAGGTGTAGACGGATTTATTGATTTTTTGCCGGGAGAAACAGAGAAAAATATTGTAATAAAAATTCTTGATAACCAGAAAGCAGAAAAAGACAAAATTTTTCTGTTGGCTCTCATAGATTCAAGTGCAGAAAACACAAAAGTTTCTGCCAGCGCTACTACATATGTAACTATCGCTGATGATGAAAAATATGAAACACCTTATATTACACTTTCATGTGATGATAATGTGCTGACCAAGGATAAAACTGAATCATATGTGACTCTGCGTCGTGAATCAGGCACAGAATACTTTAATGTTGTATATCTTTCAACTGTTAAAGGCAGCGCTTCCGAAGATGCTTATCTCAATATGGATATGCAAGCGGTTGCTTTTGTTCCCGGAGAAAGGGAAAAACAGGTTAAAATCGAGGCATATGACTTTTCACGTGATGGAAATTTTGGTGTTCGTTTAGAGTCGGACAATAAAGCAGAAATAGGAAATTATTATGTGGATGTAGAAATTCTCGGAGAGAATCAGGCTGAAGAAAATAAATCTGAAGAAAACGCCATTGCGCTTTTGTCTGCAGATGTAACTTTAGGTGAAGCTGTTACAGAATTGAAACTCAAAGATTTTCCCGGTGGTTGGAACGATGATATTACCAATAAAAAGACCAATGGAAGCTCAAAATGGGTAGAAAATGACGATCTTATGCTTCATGAAAAGAAGAGTAACGGCGGCAGAGCCTGGACAACTAACGGTACCAAAAATCTGACCGGATGCAAAAGAATAGATTTCTATATGAATGTAGGTGGCTCCCAAAATAATTTTATAACTTATTTTGAAATAGACAGCGAACGCAAGTGGAGCGGTAGTGTTGCAGGATACTCTATAAAAGGACAAACCGATGACTGGAGGAAATACACTTTGTATGTAGGCCCATACAACGATAGTTATTATTTTCAGTTTTCCACAAAAACCATTGCGGGAATTTTTAATAACCCTAAAGCATATCTTGGAAATCCGGTAACCTTCCACTGGGCAAAATACTCGGTGTCTACAGCAGATTCTATTGAAACTTTCAATCGAAAGGTATACGATTTCATAGAGGGATCCCCCAACCGTTATGACATTTATTATGATAATTATGAAAATATTCCCAAAACATTGGCGTACGACCCGGGAACCATTGCAATAACTTCAGGCGGAAGCAATCTTGGTGCCTTTTATGCCAGTAATACCAACATTGCAACAATAGAATCAGTAAATGCAAAAGAAAACGAAAAAAATGGAATATATCTGAAAGAAGTTCGTGTTGTAAGTTCAGAATTTGACAAATATGATGTTTATGATTTTGACGCAAAGCAATACAGAGACAAAAATGTTTATGTTATGAAAGCTGATCCCACCACCCACAAGGTTACATTTACACCGGACTGTGCTTTTGTAAAAGCGCTTATGAATGCAGGGGTACTTGATGGAAACAGCTCTTTAGATTCCAGCATTGTTTTTTATCCTGTATATGCGCAGGAAATGGTAACCGTAAACTTTGAAAACGCAGATAATGACGGGGTTTTTACCGAAGAAAGCAAGGGCTCATATATAAATAATATATTCGGTCTTGAAAACAAAACTTCTGTCGATACATCAAGAAACAATTTAACTACCCAGTATTACACAATAACAGTTCCTAAATACTCTGTAATAAGAATGCAGATGTCTCCTCTTTCAGACCGTACTCCGAACGGATTTCTCTACTGGGCAAACGGAAATCCCGGCGGTGGACAGATAACCTATTACAAAGAAGGAGAAACAATTCATACCGGTGGAAATGAAACAGGAAAAACCATACTTGAAGAAACAGATACATCAAAGGGCGAATTTGTAGCACATACAAATATGTGGGTTAAACCGGTAACCGATAAACAGTCATTTTATGTAGGTTATTCGCCACTTGCTTATGATTCAAGGCCTGTAGACGATCTTACGGGCTTGGTGTACGATTCCAACATTTCAATAGATGAAGAAACAGAAACCGTTGATGGGGACTACACCAATAGCGAGGGTTATATGTGGCTAAGCGATCCCTTCCTCGGTAAGAGCTATACTATTAAGGCATTGGTTCCTGAAAATTATTATGCTTCATGGAAAAATATGACAGGCGATACCAACAACAATGGTACAATCGGTGATGATGGCGACGAGTATTCTGATAAAGATTTAAATACCCTTAATCCTGATGAGGTAATAGGAAACATACTTCCGATTACTCTGGATCAGAATAACACGCGTTATCAGTATTATTTTGCACCTAAATCAGTTAGTGCAACCGTTACAAGAAAAGGTCGTGTAGTAAGAGAAAAAAGAACTCTTTTTGACATAAAGACAAAGGGCGACAATGTTAAAAATGTCGAAACCAAACCGGTGGTGGCAGCAAGCGTTAACATAGGTGGGAATGTTACCCAGACAGACGGTAACGGAGAATATGAGTTGGAAATAAAACTTCCTTCTCCTTGGGGATATATGGGAGCCTCCATTACAGTGGGAGATACTCAATACAACCGTGTAATTTCGCTTGTTAATTATGAAAGTGAAATTCGCCTTAAAGCACTTGAAATGTTTGCGCTCAAGAGCATGAGTGCAGGTTATGTTTCTCAGGATACCCCTGCAGGCGACAGGAGAGAAATTGCTTTTGAGCAGAATGCTGTTGATGTAGAAAACAAAGAGTTTACAGTTACAATCAAATTAGAAGATATAAGCTCAATTCAAGCTACAAATGCACGTTTTTATATCTATGACAAACATGGATATCAAAAGATTGACTGCAATGAGGAAGACGGATATATTACAACGGTAGAAAAGAATGGTTCTGTTCTCACGGCTGAAATTAAATTTAACCCCAAAAGAGATATTCAGGCAGGCGATAGGCTTTATGTTCAGTTTGCAGACCAGAATGATCTGTGGTACAATCCGATAGATACAGGATATAACTTCATAGTTCCTCTCCAGCTTGACACATTTGCACTTGGCCTTATGGGCAGCACCTCTTTGGAGAATATGATGAAGAGTAATTTCGTTGTAGATGTACTCGGAGATCCTCTTGGTGATGTGGATCTTGGTACGATACCGGGATTTGAAACACCTGTATCCACAATCTACAGCCCTCCGAACATTCCTGAAAGTGAAAAAGATGCTTATACATGGTATATGTCGGACTATTCATTTGGCGCAGATTTTCTGTTTAAAGGCATGAATGTTCCAACGGCAAATTCCAACTATGAAAACGATATGAAGAATTACCTCTATGATGTGCTTAATGCTAAAGAGGGTGGAAAAGAACCTGTCAAGAGTAAATATAAGACCATCGGTTTGTTCAGCTGGAATCTAAGTCCGCGTGTCGGATTTAACCTGAGGCTTTCATCCCGTGGTGATAAATATTATTTTGAAGACCTTCAGCTTGGCGTAAGCATAAATGCAAAGGTTAATGCGCAACAGAAATTCAGACTATGCCCCGGTCTTGGCATATTGCTGAAATTTAACCTGAATGCTGAGGTTGCAGGTGTCTATCATATGTATACGGAATATCCCGATGATTATCAGACCAATGGTGCGGTACTGTACGATCCCGAGACATTTGGCATGTTCAAGGAAATGGACAATGTACGACGCGAGGGATATCTGTTTATAAATCCGTCTATTTCTGTAAATGCCTCATTTAAAATCGCCATAGTCGGCGTAGGTCTTACCGGTCGCTTTGACACCGATATGGACTTCAAGTTTACAGAATTCAATTCTTATGCATATGGCGATATATACATTGCTTTGGATTTTGAAGTAAATGTTCTTGCGTTTTCGGTATATACGAAAGAAATAGCAGGTGAAACTTTTAAACTTTTCAACACAGAAGGTCAGAATGAGCATATAGAATTTGATAGTTCATCTTATATGTCATTGATGTCCACAGCCCTTGAAGATGACAGTATAGCAGAAACTTCTGTTACAAAAACGATCTCAAGAGATTATCTCGATGAAAGAACTCCATGGCAGTCAGGAGACGAAATGGTACTTATGCGTGCCATAGATGTGGAATCTGCAACAACGGAAACAGAGCTTTTAAGAGGTGTTCCGAAGCAGATGTATATGAAAAATGTTCAGCTTTCAAATGGCAATATTTTCTCCGTATTTATAGATGATGCAATAGAAAGATCAGGCAAAAACTACGGAAGACTTATGTGGACATATTACAATGGTACATCATGGGCACAGCCTCAGGCACTTTGCGATGACGGCACTTATGATGCGTTCCCGGAAGTTGTGAAGATGGGCGACGATAAAGTAATGGTGGCATGGTCATCTGTCGGCATAGTTATGGATGAAAGTCATGACCTTCAGGATGCACTGGAAAATCTTGATATTCAGACAAGAATATTTGATGTAAGCGGTGATGTTCCCGTCCCTTCAGGAGATGCTGTTACTTTGACTAAACCTGACGGATATGGTGATGTTCTTCCAAAACTCACATATATGGCGGAAGAAAATCAGGTGATTATGTACTACAAAAAAATGGAATTTAAGGATATAACACCTGAAACCATTGCAAATGCATATACAGCAGATTCTGCTATAGTGTATCTTGTTTATGACGCTGATACCGATACATGGAGTAATAGCGGTGATGCTTACAGCGATGATGAACTCGATGGTATGACGGATGATAAAAAAGCAGCGTTCCGTGAAGAATGGTACGGACAGAGATTTGTTTATCTCAATGCAAATGATGCTGTCTCACCTGCAGTGATGGATATAGATACAGCATCATACAACGATAGATATTCTATTATCACCTGGGTTGTTGACTGGGATAAAAATCTTGAAACAACTTTTGACCGTGATATATTTATGCAGTATCATGATACATTGGAGCACGAGACAACGGATATTATCAAAATTTCCAACGAATCAATGTACTATTCCTCACCTGAACTTGTAAGCTCGGGTACAAACCTGTATCTTTTCTTCGGACAGATGAAGGAAGGAGACGAAGAGGGATATATAAAATATCACAACTTAACTGAAATCCGTGAGGAAGAGATGTACACATATACAGAGAGTGAAAACGGAAATTATTACGAACTCAGGTATACCATTCCAGAAGATACGCATACAGACCGTTCAGGTAATGAATATACCATACCGGCAACCGAAGTTGTTCTGGAAGGTGACATTGCTACTACATCTGCAAGCATTTCGGAATATGATGCATTTATAGATAAGCAAGGCAGAATGTTTGTGTTCTGGTCAGGCGAAGAAGATGGTGCAAATCATATTTATATGGTAATGTATGCCGGCGACAACGATACGGAAACTGAGGGCAATTGGAGCGAAAAGTTCTCTATCGTTTCATCTGATGATAGCTATTACTCAGAAATTGCCGGAGCTTTGTACGACGGAAAAGTTGTTCTTAAGGCAAACAAGACGATGATAGGTTCAGACATCAGAAGTCTTATGTTTGTAAAACACGTACCGTACAGCGATGTGTGCATAAAGGAGCTTGAGCTTAGTGATAAAGCACCAAGAGCCAACAGAAGCGTAGAAGTAACTGCATCTGTAATTAATGATGGTATTATGCCATATAAAGAAACCGTAACGGTAGTGTTTACCCTAAACGGAGAAAAAATTGTTGAGAAAACAATTGACCCTATTATTTACGGCAGCCAGATCCACAAGGTTTCCACTAATATCGTTATGCCGGATGATATAGAAAATGCAGAAATTTCTGCATATATTAACGGGCAGGATGCGGTGACTGTTAAACCTGAATTTATTGGTATTCCTGAGTTTTTAAATCAGGAAATCGCAACTGACGAAGATGGCTCTAAATCTTATAAGGTAACATTATACAATTCAGGTAATATTCCTTCCGAAGAGATGCTTATGACAGCTTATATAGGCGATGAAGTTATTGCTTGCGAAACTGTTGAATCAATTGCTTCGGGTGAGTCAGCTGATTTTGAAATGCCTTTGGCTATAAACGACAGTATGTATAGTATTACCAACGGAAATGGCATTGCAGATGTTGTAATAAGAACTACCGACAAGGAAGAAAATGCAGTTGATATTTACAGCGGGCAGGCAATGAAGGTGTTTGATGCCAAGGCAACAGAACTTCTTAAAAAAGTTGAGGATGTTGTTTTTAAATATGACACATACACAATGAAAAAAGGTACTCATAAAGACATTCAGCCTGAAATTATCGGTGTTGATGAAGGACTTCATGTGATGTGGCTTGAGAGTAGCAATGAAAATGTGGCAAAAATCAGCAATAATATAATTTCTGCTACATCTCCAGGTAAAACCACCCTTAAAGGCGTAGTTGTTCCTGATAAACAAATTGCTGTATTCGATGCTGCCGGTAATGGATATATGAAAAATGTTTTAGATACTATTCCTGAGAATCTTATAAAAACGGTTACAGTAGATATCCAAGTGAATTCAGGCTCGTCGGGTGGTTCATCAGGTAGTTCTGTTTCTACAAAAACCGAAAATAACGAGGATGGCTCTACAACCAAAACAGCAACAGATAAAAAGACAGGAACAGTAACCGAAGTTACAACTTATCCCGATGGTGATGTTGTAACTGTTAAAACCGAAAAAGACGGTACTGTTACTGCTGAAGTTAAAGCAAATTCTGAAAAGGATGTTGTTTTGCCGATAGAACCCACCGAGGATATTATTGTAGTATCTTTTACCGATGAAAACGGAAGAACAAGATATACCGATGAATTTACAGAAAGCGATGAGGGTATAGCCGTTACA
>JAFWWX010000067.1 GCA_017517985.1 Clostridia bacterium
GCTCGCAAGCCAAGCTTGCTCACACCTTTTTGCTAAAAACAACCACACAGGGTTGTTTTCTTAACGCAAAAAGCCCTCACGGGTTCAATTCCGTACGGCAAAAAAATAAAGCAGACACATAGTGTCTGCTTCAATTTTTCTGGTGACCCGTACGGGAATCGAACCCATGTTACAGCCGTGAAAGGGCCGTGTCTTAACCGCTTGACCAACGGGCCATATGTTTTGCAAGCTTGCGAATATATAATATCAGATTTTTATTGTCTTGTCAATAGTTTTTTGAATTATGCGGTATTTTTCTGCAAATTTCATAAAACCTTTCCCAATATTATTGATGCTGTTGTAAAATCTGCACTTAAATGTTGAAAATTATGCTTTGCAAAATATTAAAGTTAGTATAAATTGTACATTTTTGTGGTAAAATGGCACAAAAATGGCATCAAACTATAGTATCCTATTGACAAACAAAACATCTTGTGGTATAATTATGCCACAAAATACTTATAATGGGATAATGTGGGGGGATAGTGTGACCAGAGTTGTTATCGTGACTTCGCTAAAGGGTGGCGTCGGGAAAACTACTGTAACTGCAAATCTTGCAATGACACTGGCCAGAAAAGGTCATTCGGTCGTTGCAATCGACTGCGATCTTGAGTCAAGATGCCTTGATATGGTGCTCGGACTTGAAAATGAATCCCTTTACAATATATCCGATGCTCTTTCCGGAAGATGCTCTGTGGAAGATGCTATTATAAGAGATATGCGTTGTGAGAATCTCTGCTTTATCTCCGCTCCTGCGGGTATTACCGACAAGGACAGCGAGGATTATCTTCAGACTTTCTCTGCCGAAAACATAGAAAAGTTGATAAGCAGTCTTTCCGAGCAGTTTGAGTATATTATCTTTGATTTGCCTGCACATCCTGACGGATGGTATGAACTTCTCCTGAAGCACACCGACTATGCACTTGTTGTTGCGATGCACACTGCTGTATCGATAAGGTCTGCTGAAAAGACAGCTATGACTATCGGCGAAGTTTATGAAAAGCTCGGCGAGGGAGAAATATATATTGATGACGACGGAGATGTTATTGAACCGAGACTCAAGGTAAGACTTGTGATTAACGGATTCAGATGGCGTGATGTGTCCGGAGGAGTCAGGGCAGGGGTTTATGACATTATCACCAAAACCTCCGTAAAGCTCCTTGGCATTGTGCCTTATGATGAGGATATGGCTCAGGCGCAGGAAGTTGGAAAACTCTCATACCAGCTTTCTAAAGGCGAGCTTCCGTCAAATACTGCATTTAACAATATTGCCCTTCGCCTTGACGGCGCAACTATTCCGCTTATGTCTGGACTTCTCGGCAAGCGGACAAGAAGAAAAGTTTTATAATAAAAACATTACATTAACCGGAGTATTATTTTTTATAATATAAAGCAAATACCACCGATAACAAAGAAAGGAACGGTATACATTATGGAAATAGCAATCATCGCCTGCGATCAGAAAAAAGAGATTATGACACAGTTTTGCACAGCATATTGCGGTATTCTTGCAAAGCACAACCTTTATGCAACGGAAATAACCGGGCATTATATATCGGAAGCTACGGGGCTTGTTGTTGAAAGAGTGATGTCCGGCGGCCACGGCGGCACAGAGCAGATTGCATCAAGAGTTTCCTGCAATGAAATCGACCTTGTTCTTTTCTTCAGAGAAACTTCCGGTGTCCACGAGTCCAGCGACAGAGAGCTTAATCTTCTTCGCCTTTGTGACGTGAACAACGTTCCGGTTGCAACAAACATTGCTACGGCCGAAGCACTTATTCTTGCTGTTGACCAGGGCGCGCTCGACTGGCGTGAGCTTGTAAATCCCCGTTCAAGACTTAACAGAAACAAGGGCGGCGCAAGAACTGTTTGATTTAACTTAATAGAATGTAAACTCCCCGAAATCATTTCGGGGAGTTTTTGTCGCACTGGTTTTAGGGAACTATTCTTTGCAGGATTTGAATTAAATAAATCTTTGAAAGCGATAGTTCCCCTTTGAACGCTTTTGCAATCTTTGAAGAATTCTTCGAATTCTTGCCCTTGCCTGAATATCGTGTAAAATCAATGGAACGACACATAGGTCGTTCCCTACAAACAATTTCAAATTTCTTATCAAATCGGGCGGATAATATCCGCCCCTGCTTTGCCGGAATAAAAAGCACATAAAACAAAAACAGAGAATTTGAATCAAATAAATCCTTGAAAAAAGAAATGTTTATCTTTGAAAATACAAAATTCTTGTTGTTTTCTTATATATAACATATATGAAGAAAACTGCCTGCCTCCTATACAAGCTCCTCCATATCACTGCAGCTAAGGTCGGGGTTGAGTGCTTTGTTAATTGTCATACCGATAAGCCGTGCTGCTGATTTTGAAATTACATCGGAGTTTTTGGGTGTAACAAAATAACCGTAAGAGCCACTTTCAAGAACGGATTTCAGAATTGATGCACGAAGACTGGGAGTTATGGAGCTGTCCTCGCATTTTGAAAAATATTCTTCAAGTATATCCGCGCCTACGGTAACTGCATCCACAACCGTCGGTACACCTATGGATATAACCGGAACACCGAGGGATTCTTTGCAAAGCGCCATACGGTGATTTCCAACCCCTGAGCCGGGAGCAATCCCCGCGTTACTCATCTGAAGTGTTGTAGCAAGTCGGGAGGTTTTTCTGGAGGCAAGGGAGTCTACGGCAATAACAAAGTCGGGCTGTGCCTTTTCAACAATGCCTTTTACCGTAAGGGCGGCTTCTATTCCAGTGTTCCCCAGAACATCCGGAGTGATACACATAGTTTCGCAAAGCGAAAGGCCGGAAAAAAGTATGGGGTTGTTGTCCTTTATGTGTCTGCTAACTATGAAATATTCGGAACATAAGGGACCTTGGGAATCTGCTGTGATTTGTCTGTTTCCAAGACACGCGAGAAGGCAACTGCCTTTCTTTGGCAAAAGACCTGATAACTTATCTGCGCATACCTCAATTACCGTTTCCAGCTCGTCCCGTGAATAAAGCCATATCTTGCCAACATCAAGTGTAATATATTTACCTTTGGGCTTGCCAAGCTTTATTGCACCTCGGTCTTCCATAATCTCCATTGTATCACATACAATCCCGTTTATTTCCTCGTGGGTTGTCTTTATTCCATCTGCATCTGGGGGAGAATCCTTGTAAAATAGCTCCACACATTCCGTGGCAAGGTCTGTTCTTTGATTGAGGTTTCCTGTGTTGTTTGTGTTGTACATAGTTTTCTTCCTTATTTAAAATTTTTAAAGTATTCTTTATAAATATCTGATTTTCTTCAGTATAATTGCTTAAAAAGCACAAAAAATTATTGCCATTTGGTGCTCTTTATGATTTTTTGTGCGAAAAATAATTTTTTTTGCAAAAACTATTGATTTTATTTTTTTATTGTGATATAATAATATGCTGAATAAGGAATGTTTACAGGGAGGTGAAAATATGCCTAACATTAAGTCCGCAAAGAAGCGTGTTAAAGTTACAGAAGTAAAGACTCTTAACAACCGTACTTTCAAGACAGCTCTCAAGACTTCCGTAAAGAAGTTTGAAGCAGCTATCGCAGCAGGCGACAAGGCAGCTGCAGAAGCAGCATACAAGGAAGCTGTAAAGAAGGTTGACAAGGCAGCTGCAAAGAATCTTATCCATAAGAGTGCTGCAGCAAGAAAGAAGAGCCAGTTCACACTTAAGCTCAACGCTATGGCGTAATTTTCGATTAAGAGAAAAGCAATCCGGAGATGCTACCGTTTTGGGGCATCTCTTTTGCTTTATACTAAACAATATTTGAAGGGGAGAAGCTTTCACGGTAAAGAAGAGTATTGATTCTGTTTCTGGCATCCCACAGGGCTGCGTTATAGTCAGCAAAGGTATCGGACTTTGACAGCTTTGCAAGATTACTGAGAATTGTCGTACAATCACGGATTTCTGCAAGGTTTATACTAAGGGAAAGATATTTTTTGTGTTTGTTCCAGTGCTTTAGTATCTCTTCGGCTTTTTTTGAGGACGTTGCGGGTACATCTCCCTGTTTTGTTTCGGGAAGTTTCTCGAGCTCTGTGCTGATGTATTTTAGTACCCCGGTAACATAAAAGCAGTTTGCCGTGGTAATAATCAGGAAGAAGCAGAAAAAACAAATGGAAATAAGAAAACTTTTCATATATTCACCTGTCCTTTTTTATAAATGTAATATCGCCACAGTCATTTACCGCAAAATAAAAAACATCGGTTATATCATTAACCTTTTCGGAGCGAAGAACACTATCAAACCAGGTTTTACTTTTTCCGACGGCGGGAAGTGCGGAGGGAATAAGTTCGCCGTCTATAATAAGTGCATGGTCAATACCACATTCTGTAACATTAAGTTTTGTGTCAGAGGGTGTAAGTGGTTGTCTTGAA
>JAFWWX010000401.1 GCA_017517985.1 Clostridia bacterium
AGTAAGGGAATTAGTATTGAGCATACACTTTTCAGTTCCGGTGAAAAACTTGCAAAAGCAATTGATGGAAACAAATTCACAACAACATTGAAAGACGGATTTATATCACCTCTAAAGTTCTCGCAGGAAACTTTGAATATTGAGGGTGATACTGCAAATTATGTATATATCCCCTTTTCAACATATGCACAGAGCTACTTTGATTATGACAACGAAACCGGTCTTTATAACAAAGGTCAATATTTAAGTTCAAAATCAAGTCTTGATAAACACAATTCTCCGCACATTGACGGAAACACAAATGAGCAAATCAATTTTAAAAACATAATAATTCTGTTCACAAAATACACAACCATTGACAATGTCGGCAGACAAGCCGTACAGTTTACCGGAACAGGAAATGGCTATTACATCACCGATGGAAAATGTAAAGAGATTATCTGGTCAAGAAAAAGCAGAACCGGCGGATATACTCTTTATGAAGCTGACGGCGAAACAGAGCTCCTTCTGAATGTCGGAAAATCTTATATTGGCTTTGTAAAACCCAACACAAATATTGTTTATAAATAATTTTTCTGAAAGGACAGTTATAAAATGTATTCTTACAAATTCGCTGCCGCAAGAATTATTCACAAGGTTTGCGACAGCATTACGGTAGATGAGCTTGCTGCTATGATGGAATATCCGCCAAATCCCGAAATGGGTGATATTGCATTCCCCTGTTTTAAGCTCTCAAAAATATTAAGAAAAAGTCCTGTTATGATTGCTGATTCGTTCAGGGATACTCTTATCTCGGATAACGACGCAAAGGAGATTTTTGACAGTATTGAAAGTGTTTCCGGATACCTTAATCTTAAGGTTAGAGAAGATGCACTTTGCGAGGATGTAAAATCAATGCTTGACAAAGGCACAGATTATGGTTCATCAAATGTAGGCGAAGGAAAGACAATTGTAATTGACTACTCCTCCCCCAACATTGCAAAGCCTTTCCACATTGGTCATCTCCGTTCTACCGTTATCGGTCAGTCAATTAAAAATATATTTAAATTCTCCGGCTACAATTGTGTTGGTGTAAACCACCTCGGAGACTGGGGTACTCAGTTTGGAAAGCTCATCACTGCATATAAGCTCTGGGGCGATAAAGATGATATCGAAGCAAGAGGCATTAAAGCACTTAACGAAATATATGTAAAGTTCCACAAGGAAGCAGAAGAAAAGCCTGAACTTGAAGACGAGGCAAGAGCAAACTTTGCTAAAATGGAACAGGGTGATGAAGAAGCACTTTCTCTATGGAAATGGTTTGTTGATATATCCATAAACGAATTCAAGAAGACCTATGACCTTATCGGTGCTGACTTTGAATCCTGGCGCGGTGAAAGCTTCTACTTTGACAAAACCGATGCTGTTGTTGACGAATTAAAAGCTAAAGACCTTCTTAAATTCGATGACGGAGCGTACATCGTTCCTCTTGACGAATATGATATGCCCCCTTGCCTTATACTTAAGGGTGACGGCTCCACAATCTATGCAACCCGTGATATTGCAGCTGCTATGTTCAGAAAGAACTCTTATAATTTTGACAAGTGTATTTATGTAACAAGTGCAGGTCAGAGTTTGCATTTTGCTCAGTTCTTTAAAGTAATCGGACTTATGGGTTACGATTGGAGCGAAAAGCTTGTTCACGTTCCCTTTGGAACTGTAAGCTTTGGTGGTGCAAAAATTGCTACAAGAACAGGAAATATGATTCTTCTTGAAGATATTTTCGAGCAGGCTATTGAAAAAACAACACAGATTATCGATGCAAAAAATCCAAATCTTGAAAACAAAGAGGATGTTGCAAAGGCTGTCGGTGTAGGTGCAATAATATTTAACGACCTTTCAAACAACAGAATCAGAGATGTAGATTTCGATATGGAAGAAGCTCTGAGCTTTGAAGGTAATACAGGTCCCTATGTTCAGTACACATATGCAAGATGCGAAGGCATAATTGAAAAGTCCGGTATAACTGTAGACAGCACAAAGCTATCTATTACAGACGGTGCAGAATCTTCTCTTATTAAGATTCTCAATATGTTCCCTGAAAAGGTTACCCAGGCAAGAAACGACCTTGAGCCTTCCGTAATATCAAGATATCTTCTTGATGTATGTGCGGCATTCAACAGATTTTATCACGACTGCCCTGTTCTTAAGGTTGAAGATGCGACTGTTAAGAATACAAGACTTGCTCTTGTTAGCGCAACAGCAAATGTTCTAAAAAGTGGACTTACACTTATTGGTCTTAAGACACCTAAAAATATTTAATTTGTAATTTTAATTAACAAGGAGATACAGTTATGTCAGGACATTCCAAGTGGAATAACATCAAGCACAAAAAGGAGAAAACCGACTCTGCTCGTGCAAAGATATTTACCAAAATCGGTAAGGAAATGGCAATCGCAGTAAAGGAAGGCGGTCCGGATCCGGTATCAAACTCAAAGCTTCGTGACCTTATTGCAAAGGCTAAGGCTAACAATGTTCCTAATGACAACATTGACAGAGTTATCAAAAAGGCCGCAGGTGAAGATGGCGGTGCCAACTACGAAGTAATTATGTATGAGGGCTACGGTCCATGCGGTGTTGCAATTATAGTTGAGGCGACAACAGACAACAGAAACAGAACTGCAGGTGATGTTCGTCATTTCTTTGATAAGTTTGGCGGAAACCTTGGTCAGATGGGTTGTGTATCCTACCTTTTCTCTGACAAGGGACTTATCGTAATTGATGGTGAAGACATAGATGAAGACGCACTTATGGAGGCTGCTCTTGAAGCAGGAGCTGAGGATATTGTAAATAACGAAGGAACATTCGAAATTTACACAGATCCGGCTGATTTCTCTGCTGTAAACGATGCACTTTCCGCAAAAGGTTACACTTTCCTATCGGCTGAACAGACAAAAATTCCGGCAAATTACGTTGATGTAGAGGGTGAAGAAAACCTTAAGTATATGACAAGACTTCTTGACGCTCTTGACGACAACGACGATGTAACTAATGTATGGCACAACTGGAATGAACCTGACCAGGACGAGTAATAATAGATAAAAACTTTAATTATATTACTGAAAGGATCTTTGTAAAAATGAAACTTAACAAGCTCACTTTTAAAACAAACGACAACGCTGCATACGCAAGACCTGTTTTCTGTATAGTTATGGACGGTATAGGTATTGCTCCAGACACTGCTGCAAATGCAGTTAAGAACGCGAGAACTCCTGTACTTGATATGCTTATGTCAAAATACCCCACACTCAAGCTCAAGGCTCACGGTACAGCCGTAGGTCTCCCCTCTGACGACGATATGGGAAACTCCGAGGTGGGTCACAATGCTCTGGGTGCAGGTCAGGTATTTGCACAGGGTTCAAAGCTTGTAACAAACTCTATTGAAACTGGCAAGATGTTTGAATCACAGTCCTGGAAGGATGTTATACGCGGAAACACTATGCACTTCCTTGGTCTTTTCTCTGATGGTAATGTTCACTCTCATATTGATCATCTTAAAGCTATGATTGAAAGAGCAAAGAAAGATGGAGTAAAGAAAGTAAGAATCCATATTCTTATTGACGGTCGTGACGTTGGCGAAACCTCTGCTCTTGACTATATTCTTCCCTTTGAAGAATTTCTTGCATCTGTAAATGACTCCTCCTTTGATGCAAAGATTGCTTCAGGCGGTGGCAGAATGAATATCACAATGGACAGATACGAAGCTAACTGGGCAATGGTAGAAAAAGGCTGGCACACTCACGTTCTTGGTGAAGGAAGACAATTTGCAAGTGCCGAAGAAGCTGTAAAAACATTCAGAGCTGAATCTCCTGTTATTGACCAGGACCTTCC
>JAFWWX010000402.1 GCA_017517985.1 Clostridia bacterium
AAGCTCAATCTTTCCACCCGAAACAGGCAGATTGTTTTCCCTACAAAAACCAACTAATTCTTCCTTCAAATAATAAAAACTTCGAAAAGTTTTTCCATCTAATTCCTTATTCAAATCTGGTCTTTCACTCATTTTCATTCTCTCCATAAACTTCAAGTTTGTCAAATTGGAATTGGCTTACTTGTTAAAGTAAGAATATTTTGCAATCAAGGTTTGTTCAATGCTATCGTCTGTTGTATCTGCAAATAAGGTTCTATCGTAAGTAAAGTTTTCGTGTTCTATGCAAGTTTCCAACATAAACAGAAATATACCCATATCAATCTTGTTGTAATATCTCACCTTATCGGATGGCATAATTCCTCGTTTACCTGGCTTTTTAAATCTGTAGACCATCAAATCATTGCCTGTGTTCTCTACAATCCAAGGCTGTGTATTACAAGCACTTGGCGCAAATCGAACAATCTCTGCAACACCCAATGTATTTCCGTTCCAAATTTCAGCCATAGGCTTTCTTTTGGATTTAAACATATCTTTACGGAACTTATCTTCTGCCATTTTAGCAATCGAAATCATAATGACAAAATCAAGTCCGTTCATTTGCATATTCTTCGGTTTTCCAATACCGAACCACAAAGCACCTATATTTTGGGATGCAAGGTATAAATCTATCTGTTCACCAATATACCCAACATTTCGCAAATACTCATCTTTCGCTTCGCTGTAAAACAAAATACAATACTGTCCGCCTCGTTTGCAGGTGGTTTCGCTTTCGGGAACAATGCAAATCTTTGTTTCTATTTCCTCATCAAGGGGCTTTACCGTCTTGATAAATTCTTCTATTCCTTTAATTTCAGCATCGGTTATTGTTCCTGTATCCTTGAACAGATGAAAGGATTTTCTTTTAAAAATTTGTTTATAGTAATCCATAATGTACTCCGTCAAATTCAAGTTTGTCTAACTCTTTCCACTTATATAGACTTAAAAGTTAGGAAAATGTTCTAATTTTCAATACAATTATACCACATTATGCGAAAATTGTCACTACCCTCACAATATTTTTAGTATCAAAAGGAAAAGGTCTATATTTCAATTTTTGGAATTCCACTTTTTCGGGTACACCTTTTGTCAGCATATCAAGTAACATATTAACTCTGTCTGCTGTTCTGCAATTAAACCCTTTTTCCTGCCACCTAAACAAAGCAAGGTAGTGGTCTAAATACTTTGAACTAACCTCTTTGTATCTGTCAAAATAGTTAGTAAGTTTAGAATGATAAGAATTAACCTTACCTAAATTGAATGGACCAGAAGAGTGTTTGCCCGAAGGTATCTGTCTTAAATGAATTAAAGGATAGATTATAAGATTAATTACATTGTATACACATAAAATAAAGCTCCATTGGAATATACCACGGAGCTTTACTTGTATACTGATATTTAAACAAGTCCCATACACCATTCAACACCGATTGCAACAACCACAACCAATGCAGATATTATGAAACCATGCATCATCGGTGCAAATCCGGATTTTCTAACCTCTTTAAAGCTTGTTCCAAGACCTATTGCAGCAAGTGCTGAAACCATAAGAAATTTACTTACATCTTTTGCACAGGCAGATACATTTGCAGGAATATATCCCATGCTATTTATAATTGCAAGACCAATAAATCCTACAATGAACCACGGGAATAATTTCATTATATTTACTTTCTTCCCTGCAGTTGTATTTATACTTTGTTTTTTCTTAAGTCTTAAGTTAATAAAGGTGAACACAAGAACTGTAGGAATAATAGAAAGAGTACGGGTAAGTTTAACCATTGTTGCAAAATCACCAGCTCCTTCAGAAAAAGCATATCCGGCAGCTACAACGCTTGAAGTGTCATTAACCGCAGTTCCGGCCCATAGTCCATATGCCATGTCTGAAAGTCCCATCCATCGTCCCATAATAGGAAAAAGAACGATCATTGCCATATCAAACAAGAATGTTGCTGACATTGCATAGGCAATATCTTTATCTTCTGCATCAATAACAGGTGCTATTGCAGCAATTGCGCTTCCTCCGCAAATACCTGTCCCTGCAGATATGAGGTTTGATAATTTCCAATTCAATCCGAGCGCTTTGCCAACAAGATACCCTCCGCCAAAACATGTGAGCAAGGTAAATACCATAACCATCAACGACATTTTACCAACAGAAAGAATCACGTTAACACTGAGCGAAGCACCAAGCAATATTATGGCGAGTTTCAGAATTTTTTTTGATGTAAACTTAAGCCCCGGTGCTAACCAGGTCGGCTTACAAAAACTATTAATAAGCATACCAAGCAATAATGCTATAACTGATGCACCTATAATATGTATCGGTAAAAGGCTTTCGATATATCTTGCCACATAAGCAAGGAGACAAGCAGCACCAAAGCCGGGAATGATTTTAAAAAATCCATTCATTCTTTTTTTCATAATCAGCACCTCTATTTTTTTATTTATATCTTGATTTTATCATATTATTGTGATAAAATCAAATTATCGTTTATTATGTATTGATAAGTATTTTTTATGAGAGGTTTTATGTTAGATAACAGGATATATACATTTTTGACTCTGTATGATGAAATGAATTACAGAAAAACAGCTGAAAAACTTAATATGACTCAACCGGGTGTCACCCAGCACA
>JAFWWX010000403.1 GCA_017517985.1 Clostridia bacterium
CTTGCTTTCGACAAACTTGCACAGGCACTTGAAACAAGAACCGAATACATTCCGATTATTCTTGAGGAGCTTCAGAAGAGGTACAAAGAAAAGGAAACTGCAATAGAAGTTGTAATAATGAAGGACTGTGCTGTATTATGTACAAAGAGTATTTACGGTGATATTGCAAGAAAAGCTCTTGAAATAAGGAAAAATCAACCACTTTCAAAGGCGGCACTTGAAGTGCTTGCAGTTATAGCATATAATCAGCCTACAACAAGAGCATTTGTTGAAAAGGTACGAGGTGTTGAATCCCCCTCCGTTGTATCAACTCTTGCAGAAAAAGGATTGATAGAGGAATGTGGCAGACTTGACACTCCCGGAAGACCAGTTTTATATGCAACAACACCGGTGTTCCTCAGAACCTTCGGGCTTTCCTCCATTGAAGAACTCGGTCCTGCTCCGGAAATAGCCGGCATTGAGGCTCGTGCAGATGAGCTTATGCTTCTCCAGCAAAACCCTTATCACGAAGATCAGCTCACCTTTGATGAAAACGCATTTATGGTAACTGTTTCTCCGGATGACCCGGAAACAGGCGCAGAGGATGCATCATCTGACCAAAACGATGTTTAAAGGTTATCCGGTAAAGATAACAGAAACATATAAAATTTTATAAGGACGGTACAAAAAATGAAAGTATTTTTATCATGTGACCACGCAGGAATTGAACTTAAAAACGAAATCTGCGAATACATATCCGAAAAGGAAGGCTTTGAAGCAGTAAATCTCGGAATTGAAGCCGGAGAAAAAATTGATTATCCGGTTGCCGCTGAAAATCTTTGCAAAAAGGTTCTCGAAGAAAACTGCCTTGGAATACTTATTTGCGGAACAGGCATTGGAATGTCAATGTCCGCAAATAAGATTAACGGTATAAGAGCTGCTGCTGTAAGTGAGCCCTACAGCGCAAAGTTGACAAGAATACACAATGATGCAAATGTTCTTTGTATGGGGGCGAGAGTTGTAGGTCCGGAACTTGCAAAAATGATTGTTGACAGCTTCCTTGATGCAGAATTTGAGGGTGGACGACACAAAACAAGAGTAGATCTTATGACAGACATTGAAAACAGACAGAAATAATTATCGTATATTGTGTTTTCAATGAAAATCATTTTTCTCTAATACACATTAATAAAGATATAAATAGCAACCCCCATTTCCTTTTTGGAAGTGGGGTAAAATTATGCCAAAAAATATCTAATTTATGTTTTGTCGAAAAAACTTTATCTTTCTTTATAAATACTATTGCAATCCTGTACAAAATATGGTAAAATACTTTTGGCAGAGTAGAAACGAATGCGTTAAGTGTCTCGCAAACGGGGAGTTGTTGCGTGAACGAAGATATAATCGCGGTATTCGTTTTGCATCCCGCTGTCGCACAAGTACCCTTTTGAGCTTCGTGTGCGGCAAATTTTATTTCATTGCCGCATTTTTTTGCGGAAAAAGGAGGACTTATGTCAAATTTTACAAACAAGAACAGAACTCTTGTTATTGATGCACTGATGATTGCTTTGTATGTTGTACTCAACACACTCGGAGAAATCCCTATAGGGAATGTAAAAATCACCTTCGGCCCTCTCCCGATTATATTGGTTGCATTTTACTTTGGTATTGGACACGCATCAATTGTGGCAGGTGCCGGCGAATTTGTTTCGCAGATGCTTGGATATGGCCTAACCTGGACTACACCATTGTGGACTGTTCCTCCCATAGCAAGAGCTGTTATTATATGTATTCTTTTATCTCTTATTTTCAAGCGAAAAAGATATGATACTGTTACTCAAGTAAAATATTACGAGTATTTTATCATCCTTTTTATTTCCGGCTTTTTAACAACCATACTCAACACTTCGGTTATCGCTTTAGATGCGATTATTTATAGTTATTACTCATATGCATATGTTTTCGGCGATTTGATTCTAAGATTTATTACAATGTCGGTATCTACAGTGATTTATATGTTTGTTGCAAAAGCGGTAATAGACGCTCTTTATAAAGCAAAAATTTAACCTACTACCGCTTTAAATGTTTCTTGCGTTTTTCTGCCAACAATGCAATCTGATTCCGTTTATTTCATATCCTTTTGGCTTCAAACGCAATTGCCTTAACATTATTTTATGTAGAATAATTCTTATTGACAATTACCCTAAATAAATTCAAGAGGTGAAATTTTTATGATTAAGCTCTCTCCCTCAATTCTTGCGGCAAATTTCGCAAATCTCGGCAAGGATGTTGAAAAAGCTGAAATTGCAGGTGCCGAATATCTTCACATTGATGTTATGGACGGTCACTTTGTACCTAATATCTCCTTTGGCGGATGTGTCATTTCTGCACTCAGACCCATTTCAAAGATGGTTTTTGACGTTCATCTTATGATTTATAATCTTGAAAAGTACATTCCAGAATTCTGCAAGGCTGGTGCTGATATAATCACATTCCACCTTGAAGCTACAGACAATCCCGGTGAAATTATAAAGCTTATACGCTCCTACGGAAAAAAGGTTGGACTTTCCGTGAAACCCGGCACTCCTTTTTCTGCAGTCAAAGAATATATGGATAAAATTGATATGCTTCTTATTATGACTGTTGAGCCCGGCTTTGGCGGTCAGAAATTTATGGAGGATATGCTTCCGAAAATCCGTGAAGCCAAGGAATATATTGACAGTCACGGTCTTGTTTGCGATATTCAGGTTGACGGTGGTATCAACTCCTCGAACTTCAGACTCTGCACAGAGGCAGGTGCAAATATAATTGTTGCAGGCTCTGCGGTGTTTGGTGCAGAGGACATTGGCGTTGCTGTATCCGAATTTAAAAAATAAGGTTTTGAAATGGATAAAGAAAGAACTATAGTTACGATTCTTCGTGAAATTGCAGAGGAAAACGGCTTTGAATATAAAACCTTTTCCTATGACTGGGTAAAGTCTTTTTATAAAAATGGAAAGTCTATGTATGTATATGGCTACAACTTCCCAATAAACTGCACCACATTTACACAGATAGCCAACGACAAGGCTTGTACAAGTGAGATACTCTCCGAAAAAGGTATCCCAAATGTTCCGCACTTTTATTTTATGAGCCCCAATGACATTCACTATGTGAAGTATCTGGGCGTTGACGGCAATTGGCGACAGATGCTGTCACTGCTAGAAAAATACGGAAAGATAATATGCAAGCCAAATTCCGGAACGGGCGGTGTGGGACTGAGAATCGTTGAAGATGAAACAGAGCTTGAAAAGGCGGTAAATGAGCTGTTTTCACGCGAGAGTACAATGTGTATCTGTCCGTATTATAACATTGAAAACGAATACAGAGTTATAATTCTTGACGGCAAAGTTCAGCTTATATTCAGAAAAGTGCGTCCATTTGTTACCGGCAACGGAAAGGACAATATTGCTTCTCTTTGCGTAAAGAACAAAAAAAAGGCAGATAATTCTTTTCCGGTTAATATGGCATATATTCCTGCAGAGGACGAAAAAGTTGAAATCGGCTGGAAGCATAATCTGGGTCAAGGGTCAAGTCCCGAACAGATTACAGAGGGTGAAGTATATAGGACCGTAAGCGAGCTCACTCTCAAAACTCTTTCC
>JAFWWX010000404.1 GCA_017517985.1 Clostridia bacterium
AAAAACAGTAGAATTAAGCGATGAGGACTATAATGCCTTGCTCATAGATGAGAAAGACATTGAAACTGAGTACATAAAAGAAGAACAACGACTCGTTGTTCATAAGACTCTAAAAAAGATTAAGGATGAATATAGTCAGGTTTTATACCTTTCCTTTTTTGAGGACTTATCAAACAAAGAAATCTCTATTGTGATGAAAAAAAGCAAACGCCAGATAGAAAACCTCTTATATCGTGCGAAGCTATCACTTAAAAATGAACTGGATAAGGAGGGCTTCTACTATGAAAAGTTATGAAGAAATGGCAGAGCAAGTCTTGAAAAGAAGCGAAAAAGAAATAGAAAAACGAAATATGCGAAGAAGAAAAACAGCAAGGATAGTATCATCTCTTTCGTGCTTTTGCATTATAGCAGTTATATGTTTTAGCGTGTACAATAACGAAATTTTCGACTTTGGGAAGAATGCAGGCTACCAAAAACAGAGTATCGCAACCACCGAAACAGGCGAAAAAACAAATGAAGTAAAAGATCTGGAGAATTATAAGTATTCAATAAATAATTCTATCAACAGAGAGCAAGATGAGGTTGCAGGAACTGCATCAAAACCGACGTACAATGTTCCTTCTCAAGAGGCTGGCAAAGCATCCGATATTTTTTTTGATAGTACCGAAGAGACAGCTAAAACGGAAAGCTTTCCCGAAATTACAACTGAACAGGCGGTAAAAAAAGCAAGAGAAAAGTTAAGTGATAAAGAAATGGAAACCATAATCAATCTTGAAAACCCAAAAATCGAAGAAGTGGTTCTCAACGGCGATGCATCAATATACTTGTTTGATGAAAGCTTTGATGTTTCAGGGAAAAGCCTTTATAAAATCACTTACAACACCGAACTTGACGGATTACTTGGACCAATTACATTTTATGTAGATAAAATGTCCGGTATTGTCATTGGTGCTGATTACAGAGAATGAGGTGCGATATGAAAAAGTATTTAATTCTATGCTTAATATTATGCGTTGCAATTCTTTCAGGATGCGATGGTACGAAAACAGATGTAAACGGACCAACGGAAAATCAGGTGTCTTATCTTGATGAAAAGTACGAAAAGATGACTCTTAAAATTATTGACGGTGCCGAAAGCGGAAATCTTATCCTTGCCGGAGTGGAAAGCAAGTCTGTCTATATTCTTGATGCAACAAAGGTTGAGATTCTGATAGACGGCAATAAAGAGGAACTCGAAGATTTAGAGGATGGTATGCCGTTAGATGTTTACTGTGAGGGAGAGTTTAGTAATGTTCCGCAGAAGCATGATGTGCCTATTGATATTACATCCTTTTGTAAATCTATTAGCGGTTATTCTATCGGAACAAAACGAAATCCCGGCGGAACATGTTATGATTTGAGTGGTCTGTATTTAAAAGTTCTTGAGGATTTATGGGAAGTTGATGCCGGACTTAACGGAGATATAAAATACATTAGCATTGATTTGAGTAAGGCTCCCGGAGAGTTGACAGAGGGCGAAAAGTCAGCCATCAGTTATATCTTTGCAAAAGCACACGATAAACAGTGCTTACAGCTCACTTTTGAAGAATTAAGAGAGCAAGGATACATCAAAAAAGATGAACTTTATTGGGAAAATGGCCTATTGTTTTCAATTACTGATAGTATGAAAGCTGAAGAACAATATCACGGACTTCGTGTGATTAAGTTTGATGCTCAGAAATGGCGTAGCGGAACAGGTGCATATATCTTTTCAGATTGTACTGCATCATGGCCGCAAATGGGAACCTGGACAGATTATAATGTCGGTGCTCATGCTATCTCATAAGGAGGTTTTTCGGATGAAGAAAAGAATTTCAATAATTTTAGCAGCAGTAATGCTTGTATCCATAACGGTTGTTGCCTTTGCATTAGGCACAACCACACCTACACCAAAAGAAAACAATCCTGTATCCGAATGGGCACAAGAGTCGGTTGTAAAGGCCGGAGAAAATCACATTCTTGAATCCGGCAGAAATTATGTCTATGGTAATCCTATTACCCGTGAGGAATTTTGTGAGCTTATCTATAACCTTATCCACAATACAAGCAGTAAAGGTATTATGATAGATTATGTTCTGAATGTTGATATAACAGATACGGATAATGCTAAGGTTTTAGAGCTTTATGCAAGAGGAATTATAAACGGCAAAACAAAGACTGAGTTCGCACCAAACGATACACTTACTCGTGAAGAAGCTGCAACGATTATTGCACGGACCTGCGACAAAGAAATTCCCGTTCCAAGACATGAGCTGTATTATGAATTTGCAGACAAATCTGAAATATCAGATTGGGCGATGGACGGCGTGCAGAATGTTTGCAATATGGGTGTTATGAAAGGCACAGGTGACGGTAAATTCTCTCCAAAAGGTACATTCACAGTTGAAGAAGCAATCACAGCGCTTATGCGTATATTTGAAACCTACAAAGCAAATGAAGCACTCAATGAAGGCGGTATTGTCATTAAGTCGGAATTTGACGGCAATGTGATCATTACAGATAAAAATGATGTGGCAGAGATTAAGAGAATTTTAACAAGCTACAGCTATACAGAACCACCCTGTGACGGAATTACAACTCATTATATAACATTTGATAATGAGGCTTATTCACTCCTTAAGGACTGTAAGGAAATCAATAAAGACGGAAAGCAGGCAAAAATATCAGATAATGACCTTGCTACCATTCTTAAAATCATAGAAAAAACACAAGAGCCGGTGGTATCAACACCTGAAACCAGCCTTTCCTTTGCAGATAATCTTGATAAGCAAATGCCAAAGGATAAAAACTATATGTTTTCTCCGCTGTCAATTAAGATGGCATTAGCACTTGCTGCAAATGGTGCATCAGGAGAAACACAAACTGAAATTCTGAATGTTCTCGGTGTAACTGACCTTGATGAGTTTAATAATGTATCAAAGGACTTGATCGAAAGATATTCGCAGACTGATATTTTAAGGCTTAACATTGCAAACTCAATCTGGATGAATAAGGATAAAACCTCGCAGAATTTCAGCAGTAGCTTCAAGAATACTGCTACAGAATTTTATGATGCAGAGGTCAAATCTATAAATAACTCAAATGCAGTAAAAGAAATCAATTCCTGGGTAAGTGATAAAACAAACGGAAAGATACCCACAATCATTCAAAATGCAGATGACTTCTGGGCAATGCTTATCAATGCAATATATTTCAAAGGTGCATGGCTGGATGAGTTCAGCGTCAATGCAACAAAGCCCGATCAGTTCAATAATGCAGACGGAACTAAAATCACCATTGATTTTATGAACAAAACAAAATGGTTCCCATATGCAAAAACAAATTCAGTACAGATTATTGAGCTTCCGTATCAGAACAGACTTGAAAAATTCTCTGAAGATGGCGAATATCTGGATACAGAGGTTTACAAAGACCTTGATGTGAGTATGTATCTGATTATGCCGGAGGGCGACATCAATGTTGAGCAGGAATTATCTGCAGCAATCAATGATGAAAGCTTTGAAAGCACCTATATCAGAATGTCGATGCCGAAGTTTAGAATTGAATATGAAACAAGTCTAAACCAAATATTCAAGAATATGGGCATAACCACTGCTTTTGATGATAAAACTGCTGATTTCACAAAGATGTTTGACAAAGGAAATATGTGGTTTACAAATACAATTCATAAGACATATATCGACGTGGACGAAAAAGGAACAGAGGCCGCAGCCGTAACCGCAATCGGTATGGCAGGCTCTGCATTACCGCCGGAACCTATCGAACTGAAATTCAATAAACCATTCTACTTTGCTATCCGTGACAACACAAGCGGCGAAACACTCTTTATGGGACGGTATGCCTTTGCAGAGTAAGGATGGTGTGCTATGAAGAAAAAAGTTATTGGACCAATATTGTGCTTTGTATTTATAATCGCCGTGGTATTTGGAACCTTGTATTTAGTAGATCATCACAGAATGAAGAATAACGAACCCGTTGTGTTCTCAACTTGGGGTGCTAAATATACTCATCCTGTGAAGCCAAATGATTATCCATTACAGAACGGTGTTAACTCTAATAAAGAACAGAGCTTTGTAGGTAAAGTCATCGAAGAAACAACCACCTATATGATAGTTGAACCTGCCAACGATGAATACGAAAGAACTGTTGCAGAGCAGATTAAAATTGAGTATGGCACAGACCATAAAGATTATCTTTACGGCACAGGACGATTAGTTGTTATCTATTATAAGGGTGAAATCAATACCGATGATGGCAAAATGTCTTCAATAAAAACTGACGATATATCTGTTGAAGGCTTTCGTGAATGGGAAATGAAGGTTGTTTCGTCAAATGAGCATACAACCAAGAAAATATATGACAAAGCACAGCCACACGACAGTGACACAGAATCTCATTGGTATAGACAGTATAATCTCTATTATCACGGTCTTGAAGATGTAATTATAACCGTTGATGGAGAGCAGCACTCCCTTGCTCATGCGATGAAGCTTGGTAAAATTACAATGTCCGCAATCCTGGCAAAAGCAAATCAGGATGTATCAGATGGTATAATTGATGAACTTGTTTACAAAGACGGCGGTAGTCAAGTTTACAAATATCCTGATTATACAATCGTAAAATATCATACCCTTGACGGTAACGATGATATGTATATCGGCACACCTGATATTGGAATTGATGTAGCAAATAAATAGAAATGTGGTCTCGGAGATTTCTCCGGGACCTCTTTTTTGCTTTTTATGTTGACAATTTAAAACATAACTGTTATAATAAACATACATAGAATATCTATGTATGTAGAATTAAGATGTAAGGGTGATGAAAATGGCTATTAACAAAGAACTTGTAAAAGGCAGCACATCAATTCTTGTTTTATCGTTGTTGTCGAGAGAAGATATGTATGGCTATCAGATAACGCAGACCTTAAAAGAAGAAACCAATAATGTGTTTGAAATGAAAGAAGGCACATTGTATCCTCTTTTGCATGGTTTGGAAAACGAGAAAGCAATCGAGGCATATTGGAAAGATGCAGATAACGGAAAACGCAGAAAATATTATCATATTACAAAAGTTGGAAAGAAACTTTTGGAAGATAAAAAGGCTGAATGGAGTGTGTATTCTAAAGCGGTTAACACGGTTATAGGAGGGGTTTGTTATGAGTAGAGTTATTGATAGCTTTATCAATGATGTTTGCAGTTACATAAAATACAA
>JAFWWX010000405.1 GCA_017517985.1 Clostridia bacterium
CTATACCTGCTCTACCGGAACACGAGTGAACGGAAAGCAATATGAGGCCATTGATGATAGTGAATTGAGAACTATACTTAAAAAATATTATAATTTATTTGCAAGTATAGATAGTAACGAATGGGCAAAGGAAGAAATTGCTGTAGCAACAGAATACGGCATCTTGTCTGCAAATAACAGTTATAATTACAAGGCTAATATTATTCGTGAGGAATTTTGTGATTTGGCAGTCAATATGATGGAAGCATCCGGAATTACACTCCACACAGATAATCCGCAGAGACCTCTTGGAATTAGAGATACGCAAAATGTAAATGTCCTTAAATTGTATAAAGCAGGAATTATTATGGGCAAGGAACACAATAAGACAGGAATTGTGTTTGCTCCGAATGATTTTATCACCCGTGAAGAAGCTGCTACGATTCTTGGCAGGATAGCAACATATCTCAATATATCATCAAAGGAAGATATTCCTTATGCTAATTATAGCGATGGCTCAAGTATTTCAGATTGGGCAAGAGTTGCAGTCCACACAATGTATCAATTAGGTGTTATGAAGGGTGTCAGCGAAACGGAGTTTTCACCAAAAGGGAATTATACTGTTGAACAGTCCATTGCAACCCTTGTTCGACTGTATGATGTTGTAAATAAAGATGGAATTAGAATTTTGGATGCGATGAAAGCTTTAGAATGTGATGATTATAACGGACAGGTGTTTATTGACGCTTATCCGAAGCAGTGGCAAGGATTTGAAGAAAAGCCAATAGCATCTTCAAATGGTTATTTCAATATCCTTCCGGGCAAACTTTTATATTCGTATGACAGAGAAACTTGGAATGTGTTATACGAAGATGTTGATGGAAAGAGAGTTTACAGTAATTTGCCTACAGATGTTGATATAGAGGGTGCTCGTTATGCGTGGGAATATAACTGCTTCGTGAATGCCCCGTTTGATGTAAATAAAAGTTATTACTCCTACGACAACAAAGAATGGTTTGAAGGTACACCGTCAAAGCCTGATTTTATTAAGGAATGTGATCTTGTTGTAGATGCATTTCCTTATGGGATAACAAAAGACTCCATCATATATGACAGTGAAAATAAATTGTATATTTCCTGGACTCCCTATGAAGTTAATACATATTTTTCCGAACGATATCAGACAACACTTTCTGAAAATAAACACGATAAAATATGGGTGTCAACTGATGGTGAAAAGTGGGCTGCCATAACCCTTCCGGAAGAAGTATTATTCTTCACAAGTGCAGGAATTAACTCTCAGGCTAAGGCTATTATAATTGATGCTGCTGTCGAATTCACAGATGAGGAAAAAGAATTCATAAACGCCGAAGAAGAAAAAGCAAAGCAGTTAGGTCAAGGATATGATAAGCCTAAATATAAAATCGAAAAATATATTGTGTTACTTTCAAATCTTCGTGATATGATGTATGCAAGCAGTGATAAAACCCGTATTGAACCAGTTAATGCAGAAAACTTATCTTATACACAGATTGAGGATTTACAAAAACAGGTTAATGAAGGTCATTATCCGTGGAGACTTGAATATGAGCAGGTAATAAAATCTTTTATTTCAGGCTTGGGTGAAAATGTAGAAAATGGAGAACTGGTATCATTCTCAGGCGATCTTACGATGTGCAGCGGAACATTCGTTGTAGGAAACAATTCGTACAATATTGAATTGTTTAAACCAATAGACAAAAGCGAACATGGTATTTGGGTAGTAAAAAGCTGCAAGAAAATATAATGTCTTTGTTCAAGATAAATGTTAATTAGTTATGAAAGGAAGAGAGTTATGAAGAAATTATTATCATTACTTTTAGTAGGAATTATGATGCTTTCGAGCATAAGCGTATTTGCAGAAGACATATCTTCCGGTGTATTTGGAACAGAATATTTGGAAGGTGCAAAAGAACTAGAATTTACTTGGGATATAACCGAAAGCAGTTATTGGGAACTGTATATTTATAACCATAGTGAAGAAAGTTTAAAAATTGAATTAAATAAAGGAACAAGAAATATTTACAAAAAAGAAGTTTCATCAAAGCAAACTGCTGAAATTTATGCCGAAGAAAAATTTGATAAAGGTACATATTCAATTAAAGTAGTTTCGTTAGGTGCAGAAAATCTCTGCGGAAAACTTTCATATCAGATTACAAATAATAAAGATAACCTTCAGAGAAAAATCCCTGAAAGTTTAAAGGATATGAGTGGTATGGCAGGTGCTTCAAGTAATACACCAATTGTTGTATTTAGACCTACTGAATCAGGAAATGTAAAGCTTGTGACGGATGCAGGCAAAGTTCAACCTGATAGAATTATTGAATTAAAACCCGCTCCTGCAACAGCGGCAGTAAATGAACTTTTTACTTACGGAATAATGAAGGGCGATCTTGATGGAAACCCAAGACCTACCGATGAAATTACAAGAGCTGAAGCAGTTGCTTTACTCGTAAGAACAAACGCAAATTACAATGAATTTTTGAAAGATTATTTATATAGACCTACTTTTGATGATATTGAAAGTCATTGGGCAGCAAGAGAAATTTCATTTGCATTCGATAATGGATTAGTAGAAGGAACAAGCGAAACCACATTTGAACCAGAAAGAAAGGTAACCATTCAAGAATTTGCAAAAATGCTTGTTACACTTTTGGGATACAAGGAAAGAGCTGAACAACAAGGGGGCTTCCCTCACGGATATATTATGACCGCATCTTCTCTTGGTTTAATGGATAATCTTAATAGTGAAACTACAAAAAATGCTTTGCGCAAAGAAGTTGCTTTAATGATTGTAAATTCTCTTGATGTTCCGCTTATGAAACAATCAGGCTTTGGTGCTAATACTGAATATATCGTGATGGATGGTAAAAATGGTGTAGCGCTTGAAACCTTCAGAACAATTTTAGAAACAAAATGATCTAACGGAGTAAGATGATAGAATATGGAACAAGCATGGTCTGTATGGATTGATGAAAACAAAAAAGTCATATCAACAAAAGAGATTAGCAATGGTAAGCAGGTATGGTTTGAAAACAAAGAAACCGGCATTGAACAAATAAATAAGCTGGTCTCAAAAGGATATAAAATAGGATGATTACAAGGAGGAAAGATTATGAGTAAATTAAGAAAAATTATGGCAATCGTAATGATTTGTGTGATGGCAATCTCTGTTGCCGGTATTAGTGTTATGGCGAGTGAAGAAGAATGGATAACAGTAGAGCTTGACGGAACAAAAAAAGTAGTTGAAATTGAGTGGAATTTGGAACAGGATATGTGGCATTGGTTTGAGATAAACAACAAAGGCGATGACAAAATCAAGTTCGCTATTATAGGTACAAATGACCAAGTTTTGCCTGAAGGTGTGGCATCACCGGGAATGGGTATTGGCATTGGCAACAAGAGTGGCTCTGAGCCGTTGCCGGCAGGAAAATATACTATGAAAATAGAATCGCTTGGTGAAAGCAATTTAAAAGGTGATTTTAAGTATAAACTGTCAGTGAATAAACCAACAAATGATGCAGGAGGAGGTACAGGCAATGTGGTTCTTGTACCTGTGGAAAACGATGTCATCCGTGTTGAGGATGCACAAGATGTGGTTTTCATTGAAAAACCTGATACATTCGCTATGGGTAAATTACATAGCTACGGCATTATTGAAGGTGATCCCAATGGAGATTTTAGACCATATTCAACAATTACAAGAGCAGAAATGGCTAAGGTTCTTTCAAAAATGCGCGGTTTGAATCCAAATGCACCGGAGGTTCCAACCTTCTCAGATGTCAATGCATCCCATTGGGCATATAGCTACA
>JAFWWX010000406.1 GCA_017517985.1 Clostridia bacterium
CGTAATAGCTCCATATTACCTTTGCAAAATCAAAGCCGTTGACAAGTCCTTCAAGCTCTGTACATACGCCGAATATTTCTGCTCTTACATATTTTGAGAACTCCCCGGAATCAGGGTCAAGCCCCTCGGATACCGCCTGAACGCCGACAGCACCAAGCCATTTTGAAAGAATACCCGGAAGTGCCGATCCGTCAGGGGACGCCTTGCAGGCAAGATTTTTTATAAGCTCTCTGTAGGTTGCAAGCCCTTGATTACGTGTTCCGGAAAGTCTTCTTTCGGGGGAAAGGTCCGCGCTTGCCGTCACAAATCCCTCGGACAGTGCATGGTTTTCAACAAGTCTTAAAAGGAAGCTCTTTCCGCTTCCGTATCTACCTACAATAAACTTTACCGCACACATTCCCTCGGCAATATCCTCAAGGTCACGAAGAAGTGCCGACAGCTCCTCTTTTCTGCCGATGGCAATATATTCAAGTCCACTTCTCGGAACAACTCCTGCGCCTATTGAATTAAGGAGTATACCCAGCACTCTCTTTGAGATTTTTATGTTATTGTCTGCCATTTACAGCACCTCCGCATTGTACATATCAACAAATATTTCCGTAAGATCTTCTTTATAATCTTCTATAAATTTAAGCTGCCTTTCTGCTGTGTCAATTATAATGTCACCATATAGCTCCGAGGCTTTTTCGTTGATTACTTCAGCAAAACCGACAGAAATTCCGCCTCTTTTTCTGGCAAAATCTTCAGCATCAAGCCCTTTTGAAATACAGCACATCAGTTTCTTTTCGTCATCCGTCAAGGCAAGATAAAATTCCTGCCATTCATCAGGAATGTTTTTATCAGCAAAGACTTTGTTTTCCACATCAACGGACACTACCTCTTCCGTTTTGTTTTTCTCATATATTTCTTCCGGATTATAGCTTATTTCGCTTCCACCATAATCTCCACCAAAAAGCTCTGCAAGCTCCCAGGATTCCGCCTGAAGTTTTTTTGCCTTCGTAAAATCTATATTCAGGTCAATAGGTTCAAAAACAATTGTCTTTTCCTCAATTGCCTGTTTCTTTCCATCTTTTTTCGTTTTTTCTATTGGCTTTCTTCCGACCTTTAACGGCACCGGTAGAAGTCCGGGGACATCCGCTCTTATTGTTTCCGTTATAAGTCTTCTGTACTCCGGAAGAAGTGAAAAACCGGTAAGCTTTGATTTTATCCCCTTCCCCTGCCGTATAAGGTTTTCGGTGTACTTAACAACCGACGCGGCAAAAGAAGAAAGTTCCTCATTTTCAGAATAAGGAATATACTCTATTTCAAACTCCGTCATACTTATACTCGTACAGGGAAGCCCTCTGTAAGCACAGCGTTTCAGAGTTTTCTTTTCCGGAACAAAAAAGCTTTTTCCCTTTTCCGATAGTGCGTACTCAAACACCTTCGGAATGACAGCGTATAAACATTTTCTGTATGTTTCCGCATCATTTATAAACTGTTGTGATTTTACAAAATCATATTCCGAAAGTCGCCTTACAGCAGAAAGAAGCTTTTTATCGGTTTGTTCTTTTCCGCCACCAAAAAAGCTCCGCAAACAATCTCCTATAATAAAATCCGATTCAAGGGGAATTTTACAAAGCTCCTTTTCGTAAAGTCCGTAAAGCTCCTTTTCTCTTCCGGTTGAAAGATATAAATCAAATATCCACTCTCCGAAAAGACCTGCAAAATTGGGGGACTCTACTTTGTATTTCTGCATCAGCAAAATAAGCTCTGTGGTAGTACTCTCAAGGTCAGCCCCATTATTTTCTTCTGCTTGCGCAATAATCTGTGCCGACTTTTTCAGCAATGATGCGGTGGCACTGCACCCGGAAGCACTGACACTGTCCGGAATATCAAAAGGCTTACATGGGTATTTATGAACCGACATCTTCACGGACAGAACAGGACTTCTGTCATAGTTTGCGCTTATACTGTTTTTGTCCATAAACACCCTCCTTCAGAGATAATTCGGTAATATATAATTTTACTCTATATTTTTCTTTTCGTCAAGGGATTTTAACCGTAATCGGGAAATATTAATTATAAAGTAACATTTCCTGCATCGCTGATAAGTCCTCATATTGCAGAATTTTTTTGGCAACAGCAAAAAGCACACCGCAGAACGGCAACGCCGTTGGGGTGTGCTTCAAATATTATAGTTCTTTGCCCCTCTTTCTTTCAAGAAATTGGGCGTGTGGTATGGGGACACGCAGTCCCCATAAAAAACACATCAGGTTGCAAAGCCTGCGTACTGGGAGTTGTAAAGACCGTAGTATGCACCCTGCTTTTCTATCAGCTGTTCGTGGCTTCCGCATTCTGCGACTCTGCCGTCGTCAACAACTATAATCATATCCGCATCCTTGATTGTGGAAAGGCGATGCGCGATTATAAGGCTTGTTCTTCCCTTTAACAGCTTTGCAAATGCGTTCTGGATATGCACCTCGGTTCGGGTATCAACACTGGAGGTCGCCTCATCAAGAATAAGTATTCTCGGGTCTGCAATAAATGCTCTGGCAATTGACAGAAGCTGTCTCTGACCCTGACTGAGATTTCCGCCACCTTCGGAAAGTACTGTATCATATCCGTCCGGAAGATGCTCGATAAAGGAAGCAATATTTGCGTTCTTCGCAGCCTCGTATATTTCTTCGTCCGTTACATTCTCATTTCCGTATTTTATATTGTTCCTTATAGTATCCGAGAAAAGCACCGTATCCTGAAGAACTATTGCTATATTCTTGCGGAGCGACTCCTTGGTTATATCCGTTATGTTTCTTCCGTCAAGAAGAATCTCGCCGCTGTCAAGCTCATAAAAGCGTGTAAGAAGATTTGCAACAGTAGTCTTACCGGCACCGGTCTTTCCGACAATTGCTATCTTCTGTCCGGGGCTTACCTTAAGATCAAAGTCTTTCAGAACAGGCTCGCCCTCGACATAGGAGAAAACAATATTATTAAAATCAAGATTTCCGGTAATGTTGCTCGCTGATATTTCAAATCCACCATCGTCAGTTTCCGGCTCTGCTTCAAGTATTTCAAATACTCTTTCCGCACCTGCAATAGCTGTCTGTATTGCAGCATACTGGTTTGCTATTTCATTTATAGGCCGTGTAAACTGCTTTGAATAAAGCAGGAATGCCTGAATGATACCAACGGTGATTGCTCCCTCTGTGCCTGCGGTCTTTATTGCAAGATAACCGCCTATTGCCGCCACAAGAAGGTATCCGAGGTTTCCGATAACATTCATCAAAGGCCCCATTACTCCACCGAAGATGTTCGCCTTGATTCCTGCTCTTGAAAGTTTCTTGCTGACATCGGAAAACTCTTCAATGCTTTTATTTTCTCTGCTGAATGCAATAACTGTTTTGAATCCGTTTACCGACTCCTCAACCTCACTATTAAGCTCGCCGAGCAGTATTTGCTGCTGCTTGAAGAAGCGTCTCATAAATTTTGATAGCTTCATTGTAACAAGAAGTGTCAGCGGAATTGTAATCATACTCACAAGCGTCATCAAAGGACTGTAGATGAGCATAATTATAAATGTTCCCACGATAGTTATAACGCCTGAGAACAGCGAACCAATGGACTGTGATATTGTCATTGAGATATTTTCCGTATCATTGGAAATACGGCTCATTATATCTCCGTGTCGGTGAGTATCAAAGAATTTTATCGGTAGTCTTTCAAGCTTTGAAAACAGATCTTTACGCATTGTGCGCACTGTAGATTGGGACAGCTTTGCGGAGTATATTCCCTGAAAATACGAAAGAACTGCACTGAAAATATAAACTATTGCCATTAAAGACAACATATTCCGAAGTGTCACAAAATCTACATTTAACAATGGCGTCGCTTCAGGATTTTCAGCAATAAGCGCTGCCGCTTCTTCCTCGGTATATATTGTTATAGAGTCTATCGCCTTCTGCTGAAGGGCAGGACCTGCAAGATTCAGAAGCGTTGTAACAACCATTACCGCAAGTAGTCCGAAAACGACGTATTTGCTTCTGCCTATATAAACAATCAGCTTTTTGAGTGTCCCGAAGGTGTCCTTTGGCTTTTCCATATTAAGAATTGCGCCGTGAGGGCCTCCCGGTCTTCCTCCGGGTCTTCCTTGCATTGCAGGGGGCATCTTCTGACCGTTATTGTTTTTAGGTGTATTATTCATTTATGTGTATTCCTTTCAAAACCGTATGGTCGAATAAAACGTAAAATCATTCCTTTGAAAGCTGGGAATTATAAATGTCGATATATACTTCATTGCCAGAAAGAAGCTCATCGTGAGTGCCACTGCCGACTATTCTTCCACCGTCAAGGACGAAAATTCTATCGCAGTTTCTGACACTTGCAATACGCTGGGCAATCATAATTACCGTGGTTTCCGAAAGATTCTCACGAAGCGCTGAGTGAAGTCTTGCTTCTGTTCCAAGGTCAAGTGCAGAGGTGCTGTCGTCAAAAATCAAAACTTCAGGCTTTTTCATTATAGAGCGGGCAATTGATATTCTCTGTTTCTGACCGCCGGAAAGGGACGCTCCCTTTTCGCCGATTATTGTATTGTAATCATCGTTAAAGCCCATTATAAAATCGTCTGCCTGAGCAATGGATGCACATTTTCTTACCTGTTCAAGGTCTGCGCTTTCATCGCCCCATTTTATGTTTTCCTCGATTGTTCCGGAGAAAAGCTCACTCTTCTGAAGTACATACCCTATCTTATCACGAAGTGAAGAAAGAGTATATTCTTTAACATTTACACCGTTAATAAGTATTTCTCCGGAGCACACATCGTAATATCTTGCAATAAGCGAAACAAGGGTTGTTTTTCCGGAGCCGGTAGAGCCGAGAATTGCCGCTGTTTCACCCTTTTTCAGTTTAAAGTCCACATCTTTAAGAATGTCGTCACCGCTTGTTCCCGGATACCTGAATGAAACATTTTTGAACTCAATTTCATTAATTTCTCCTTCAAGTACCTTGTCGCCACCCTTGATAACAGGCTCGGTATCAAGAACCTCGCTGATTCTGCCGGCAGACGCTGTGGCACGGGAAATCATTTGGAACATCATTGTTATCATCATAATGGAAAACAGTATCTGTGTTACATATGTAACCGCCGCCATTACATCTCCGACCTTCATAGCCCTTGCCTGTGTCTGAAGTCCTCCGATATAAATAATGGCAATAACCGATACGTTCATTACTATCATAATAATAGGGCTCATAAACGCAAGAATCATATGAACACGCAGATTTGTATCGCACAGCTCATCATTAGCTTTGCCGAATCTCTTTATTTCGTGGTCTTCTCTTACATATGCTTTGACAACTCTTGAGCCTGTCACATTTTCCATAACAACGGAATTAAGCTTATCAAGCTTTTCCTGAACAACCTTGAACATCGGGTTTGTTCTCATTACTATCATAGCAATACCGATAAGCATTATCGGCAGAGAAATTGCAACAACCGCCGCAAAGCTCAGATTTAGTCCCAGCATCATAATTATTCCGCCTATAAAAAACATAGGTGAACGGACAAACATACGGAGAAGGAAATTCATAAACATCTGAACCTGCTGAATATCGTTTGTTATTCTTGTTACGAGCGACCCTGTTGTGAACTTATCCGTCTGCTGGGGAGAAAGGCTCATAACACGTCTGTATGTATCACATCTCACATCGTTTCCAAAGTTTTGCGAGGCAATAGAACCAAAAGCCGCCGCAAGTATTCCGGAAATACCGCCAAGTATTGACAGCAAAATCATCAGGATACCGGTTCTAACCACAAGGTCAAGATTTCCTTTAAGTACTCCCTCGTCAACAATGGTCGACATAAGCTTTGGAAGCTGAAGGTCAATAAATACCTCTGCTATCATAGTTATCGGTGCAAGAATTGCAATATACCAATAACGCTGCATATATTTAAACATTTTTTTCATACGCACGTCCACCTCTTAATTACAATTTTTTCCACTAATATATTATTATACATCATATGAAAACAGAAAGCAACAAAAACGCGTTAATTTTCACTAAATTTTCAGTTTTATATGTAATCTTGTACATATTCTTCAACACATTAAGAAGTGGAAAAGCACCTGTACTATATAACAAAAGTATAACTTTAAAAATCCGCCTTTTTATAAAAGCACACCCTTGCAGAATACTCCGCAAGAGTGTTTTGGTTATTTTCTTATTCCACATCATTCAACGCCTTGTCACACTCGTAAATCATAAGTGCTAAAAGCTTCACCGCTTCAAAGAACTGTGGTAATTTCAGCATCTCATCGCTCTGATGGACTCCACCGTGTCCGGTAGGTAATTCCGGCACATCACATTCAACATATTCCGCCTGAAGACCGACACTGAAAGCTTTCTTAAGATGTCTTGAATAGGTTCCACCGCCAAGATAAAAGCCTTTGGCGTTTTTATCCCCGGAAAGAGATGCATACACTCTTTCAAGGCTCCTTGCCGTTTTGTCATCTTCCGGTATTGCAAAGCCACGGCTGTTTTCGCATATTCTTGCTGTGGGATATGCTTCCTTTATCTTCTGTTCAAGCTCCTCGGCTACAATCGCTGTGCCGTATCTTATATCAAGGGCTATGTCCGGTACTCCGTCATTTGAAATGCTGCAGATTCCGTTAACGCTTGTCAATGGCCCGAAAAAGGGGTCAGAGCAGGCAACCCCAAGTTTTTCTCCGTAAAAATCGCCGGTAATTTCCTCTATCTTTGAAAACAGCTCTCTGTCGTTTTTGCAAAGGCACCTACATTCCGAAAGCATCTTTGACGCAACCTGCGCCGCGTTTATACCACCTTCCGGCATTGCTGCATGCTTTGCAACACCTGTTGCTAAAATCTCTATTTGGTCACCGTCTTTTTCAACTGTCAAGCGACCGTTATCCTTTGATTTTTCGCAAATCTCTCTGTAAAGGTCCTCTTTGTACTTTATTTTTACTTTTACCCTGTCAAGCATAATATTATATGCTGTGCCACCGCAAAACTCCGTAACATTTTCAAATTTTCCGTCTGGGAATATATGCACATGGCAGATACTTTTTTCACCAAAAGCAACAGGAAAATCGCCGTCGGGGACTATGCTTACATCCGGCATACTGTTCTCAGCTGTATAAGCCTCTATATCGCCCATTCCCGTTTCCTCGTCTGAGCCCAGAAAAACCGAGATTTTATTTTTTAATTTAATCCCTGCATCACAAAGCATCTTCACCGAGAATATGGCTGCTGCGACACCCGCCTTATCATCCTGAACACCTCGTCCAAATAGTACATCTCCTACTTTCTTCGGGCAAAAAGGTTTTGTGTATATCCAATCACTCTCCGATGCCGGCACAACATCTGTGTGTACAAATATTCCGATTGTCTTGTCTCCCTGCCCAAAATTTGCAACGCCGTATTTTCCACCATTTGAGGTCTTTGCGTCAAAGCCATACTTTTTCATTATTTCAACAGAGGCGTCAAGACATTCCCTGCAATGTACGCCGTAGGGCGCATTTTCACACGGCTCGCCCTTAACTGACGGATATTTTACAAGCTCAGATATTACATCTATCATTTCCTCTTTGTGTGCATCAATATATCTATCAAATTTTTCATTTATTTCTTTATACATATATGTTTTATCCTCCAACCCCATCTCCATTTATATTGCCCTTATATTGTATATTTAACCCTGAATTTTGTCAATAGAAAAGAAGTGTTAAAAAGCTACACAATTTTTAATTTCACAAAAATATGTTCACAAAAATATGTTATACTCCTGAACATACATATTGTGTACCGTATAAAAATATTTATTGGGAGAACTGCTTTGAAAAAGGGACTAATACTTGAGGGCGGCGCAATGAGAGGGCTTTTTACCGCCGGAATACTTGATGTTTTTCTTGAAAACGGAATAGAATTTGACGGACTTGTGGGAGTATCGGCAGGAGCGGTTTTCGGCTGCAACTACAAGTCGGGACAAATTGGAAGAACTCTCAGATACAATCTTAAATACTGCCGTGACAAAAGATATTGCTCTTTCCGTTCGCTAATTTTCACAGGAGATATTTACGGCAAACAGTTCTGCTATTATGATCTTCCGGAAAAGCTGGATATTTTTGACAAGGAAAGCTACAACGCAAGTCCCGTAAAATTTTATGCTGTTGCAACGGACATTGAAACAGGGAAACCGGTATACCGCAGTTTTGATAAGGCAGAGGGAGATTTTACGGAATTTCTTCGTGCCAGTGCATCAATGCCCTTTGTATCAAGACCTGTGGAAATAGGAGGGATGAAACTGCTTGACGGCGGTATATCAGACTCTATCCCTCTTGAATTTTTTGAAAAAGAAGGCTATGACAGAAATATTGTCATAACCACAAGAGAGCCGGGGTATATAAAAAAGAAAAATCCTCTGAGTCCTCTGGCAAAGCTGACTATGAGGAAATATCCTGAAATGAATCGTGCTATCGCCGAAAGACACATTATGTACAACAAGCAGACCGAATACCTACGAAAAAAAGAGCAGTCAGGTGAGATTTTTGTTTTAAGTCCCGAAAAACCGCTGAATTTAAAACACGCAGAACACAATCACAAAAAACTTCAGTACGCCTACGACACCGGCAGAGAGCTTGCGGAAAGAAAACTTCCGGAGATAAGAAAATTCCTTGAATTGTCGTATGCAAATACCAACATTTAATTGACCTTATAATTTTCAATTTAATTCAAAAATGAGGGGCGATGCAAACATCGCCCCTTAAATATATCATCATTCCCATATGATTTCGGATTCTTTTAAAAGGAGCGATGTGGGCATGCTCCCTACTTTGACAATGATGCTTCGTAATCTTCCTTTATGGATCTAAAAATATCATAAAGGTCTTTTGTGGTAATGTTATTGTCGCCGTTGTTATCCGCAATAACGCCCTGACCATAATTGAAATTCATATCATTTATGTCTTTTGCAATAAACCCTGCTACAGATTTTATATCTTCGGCTGTAATTTTACCGTCAGTGTTCATATCGCCGTGGTGGATATAGTCATAAATACTGTTGGCAAAAAATGTGTCAGCCTTTGAACCCTTTACAACAATATATTTTTTGTAAGACGCATTGCTGCCAAAGGCAGTAGGTGCAAAAGCCTGTATGCTTTCCGGCACTGTCACATAGGAAAATAAAAGATCACCAAAACCGCCCTCGGCAATTGACTTTACCGTTTCCGGTATTCTTTAATAATAAACACTGCCAACCTCATCGGGCGTTTCGCCAAAGCAGTTCCAGAATGCTCCTATATTTACATTTTCAATTTCACCTATATCAAAATAGAACAGTCTTCTGTCATTCCAGAATGCATATTCTCCGACCTCGGTAAGATTAGAGCTACCCTCTCCGCCATAAACAAAGCTGAAAAGTGCATCGCAGTTGGCAAAGGAACAGAAGCCGATATTTGTAAGTCCTTCTGCATATGTGACTCTTTTAAGAGAGGAACATCCCGAAAAAGCCATATCGCCAACACTTTTACAAGTGGAAGGAAGAACTACAGATTCAAGCTCCTTACAGTTATAAAAGGCTTTATCGCCAACATATTTAAGGCTTGTTCCAAAATTTATACTTACTATATCCTTGCCGTAAAACGCGTCTGAAATAGCAACAGTACCTTGGGGAACAACAACATTTTTGGCGTCGCCATTATACTTTATAAGTACATTCCCGAACATTACAAATTCTTCAGTAAGACTACTCATAAATGGTGTAAGACCAAATACGGAAGCACCAACCTTTTGTAGGGAGTTCTGTGTGTCAATATTTGAAACTGACTTTAACTTCGGACAATAGTAAAACGCATAATTCCCAATTGATTCAAGTTTTGTACCGCCGTCTATAAATGAAACTGTTTCAAGACTTGTACAATAGGAAAAGCAGTTTTCGCCTATCGACAAAAGGTTGTCAGCATCCAAAAAAGAAATACTTGTTATTTTATCATTTCCGCTACCAACATCGTCTGCAATCGCAACAACCGTGTAGGTCACTCCCCCGGAAGTAATCCTAGCCGGAATACTTACACTGCTCATCGAACCGGAAATTCCAATCACTGTGGCTTCGACATCTGAAATGCTGTATGTAATATCTCCAACGGTTATTTCACTCGATGCCATAAGCTGTGTATCCTGTAAAGCTGCCACATCTGTTCCGCTTTCTGCAGATACAGAAAATGCACACGCCAGTACAGAGAGTATGGCAAGAAGAAATGCCATTCTTTTTTTAACTCCCATATCAAACTGCCTTTCTTTTCAATAATACGACATTATATACAATATATTACCATATAACCTCCTTATTGTCAAGGAAAATTCCGGATAATAACTATAACAAATAAAAAACAACTGTAAAATTTCATTCTGCCCCGAATTATTTATCTTCAAACGATTGAATAATCAAATATAATATGGTATTATATCCTTGATAACAAAAGTGCTGCAATTCTAAAATTAATCCTTGTGGATTTTTTAATGGAGATTTTGTACAATTGATACTATTTTTACTTTTCTGTGCAGAACTCTCTTTTATATGAAAGGAAAATAATAGATATGGACTACACTCTTGAAAACGGAAGGCCGCAAAACACTAACGGCAGACTAAAAAAGGAAATAAAGGTATACGATTATCTCGATAATCTTTCCATACAATACGACAGGGTTGACCATCCGCCTTTTGATACAATGGAGGACTGTGCGGAAACAGATAAGCTTCTCGGCGTGAGTACAGTGAAAAATCTTCTTTTGTGTAATTCTCAGAAAACAGAGTTTTATATGCTTATTATGCCTGCCGACAAGAAATTCAAAACAAAGGAGCTTTCAAAGCAGATAGGTTCAGCACGCCTTTCCTTTGCAAGTGGTGAGCATATGGAAAAGCTTCTTGACATAACACCCGGCTCACTGACGATTCTCGGTCTTATAAATGATCCGAAAAAAAGAGTTCGTCTTCTTATTGACAGAGATGTTTGTGAAAGCGAATACATTGTTGCTCACCCCTGCATCAACACATCAAGTCTCAGAATTAAAACATCGGATATTCTCGGTGTCTTTCTTCCGTCCCTCGGCAGAGATGCAATTTTCGTAGATCTTATAGGCGAGGAATAATAAAACTTCGACGGCAAACGATTTTTCGATTGCCGTCGATTATTTATTATATTTTTCTGTATTTATTTAAATGCCGGTGCTTTGGTTTCTCCAGTTGCAAAGGCGTTGTTACCAGGCTCTGACATTGAAAAATACATTTTCGCTGCCTTGGTTGTGCCAAAATCTCTGTTTGACCCGCTTTGCTGAACTTTATTGAATGCATCACGGAACATCTGGTTGTGTGCTTCCTCGCGGTTTAAGAGAAAGTCTATTGTTTCACGAACTCTTTTGTCCTCGATCTGACGATACAGGTACTCGTATACTACCTTTGCTCGTTGTTCGGAGGCAATATTACTCAGAAGGTCTGCACACAAATCACCTGTAACGGTAACATAATCAGCAGTCCAGGAATAACCCGAAGAATTTATAAGTCCGGGAGATAGTCCCATTTGCACATGAGTCTGTATCTCTCCGGCGGGTACCGCCGCTGCATCCACCTCGTGTCCGTTAAGAAGATTTATTGTCTGTGCCACCATCTCCATATGACCCAGTTCCTCTGCCGCTATGTCCAGAAACAAATCCTTGATGTCCGGATCCTTTATTCTAAAGCTCTGTGACATATACTGCATTGCCGCTTTTAGCTCGCCGTTTCCGCCTCCAAGCTGTTCCTGAAGAAGAACTGCATAATGGGGGTTGAGTCTTTCCACACCGACCGGGTTGAATAACTGTTTTTCGTGCTTGAACATTTTACTTCCTCCAATTCAGAATTACAGCGGTTCTATTGCTGTCCTGTATATTCTGCCTCGAATTTTTATTTTTTATGTATAAACACCGCAGTAATAAAAATCAACATTCCGTTTTTTACCTTTTGCAGTTTCCGCAACCTATCAAAAGCTACAAACACACCGCAGGAATCATCCTGCACAAAGCATTACGATGAATTTATAAAACCGTATAATTCAACCGCTTTAAAAGCAAAATCAGGCAAGCCTTACGGCCTGCCTGAAATTTATTATGCTTCGTAAAATTCTACAAGAGATTCAATTCGCTGATCCCACTTATCTTCATTTGCTGCAATGTAGGAAGAAAGTGTGTTTCCGCTCTTTGCTGTTACTATGTTGGAACCGGAGAAGCCGATGATCTGGTCAAGGAATCTTGAAGAGTTTCTGATAATCGGAATCATCTGTTCGGACTCCACGTCTCTTGTGGACTTGATTGTAAGAATTATATCAAAGTATGTGGGGAGAACTTCCTTGTTTCCGTAGTATGCAAGAGTTTCAAGGAACGCACCTGTCTTTTCGAGATCAGTGTTTGTAACAGGGATGTATGTAAGACAGGAAATGTTTGCTGTTCTTGAGTAGTATTCCTGCTGATCTTCGTCAAGCTTGGGATATGGAACAAAGCCTACATCTATCTGTTCATATCCTCTTGTACCGGGAACATTGCTGATGAAAGCATCTCTGAAAAGAAGTCTGCCTTCTCTGAACATTTTGTGGTCAGTACCGTAGGTTCTTCCTTCGAAGAATGCACCCTCACAGTCAAATACTTCCAGCATCTTATCAACAACTGTATATGTTCTTTCGTTGTCGATGTTTACAACAGGAAGATTGTTGTCATCTTTAACGATTGTTTCGCCGCCGTAGCCTGCGTAAAGAGCCGAAAGCTGTTCATACTGCCATCCGCCAAATCCATAACGGTCGTCTTCAAGTTTAATCTGTCCGTCACCATTAAGATCCTTTGTTCCTGCCTTGATGTACTTAACAAATTCATCGTGTGTCCACTTTCCGTCAAATACAAGCTGGTAGGGATATTCAAGACCGATTTCATCGCACATTGTCTTGTTAAAGATAAGACATTCTGTGCCGGAGAAGGAGTCAAGGTTGTAGTCGCCTGTCATATAGTAAATCTTGTCACCGAAGCAGATGTCTCTCTGAACGTTTGAATACCACCAGGAGTTGTTGAGATTTATGTGAGGAATTTCATTCCAGTCTACAAACAATCCTTCTTCAACAAGTGTCGGCATACCTGAGTGCTGAACATGAACAAATGCATCATAGGTTGTATCACCGGACTGAATGAGAGTTCTGATTAATGCTGTTTCTTCCTTCTGGTCATCGCCGGATGTTGCTGTACGTGTAGATACACCAACCTTGAGTGTTGCACCGGTGTGTTCCTGTGCGAGGTTGTTTCTTCTGAATACAGCATCGTTAAGGTCTTCGCCTGTTTCTTCTTTTGCTACATAGCTTTTTTCCATACCTGCGTATGCAAGGTAAATACTGAATTCTTTTCCTGCTGCAATGCCCGCGGGAACTGCAAGTTCATTATCAGTTGTGCCGCCCTGGATTTTCTGATTGTCATCCTTGTCTTTTTTCAGACAGGATGTAAATCCTGAAGCGATAAGCGTACCAGCCATAAGCAGAGCTAAGAGTTTTGTTGCTTTTTTCATTTGAAATCTTCCTTTCAAAAATTTTATACACTTGTATTCTAATATTTCCAAAGGAAATTTGCAAGTGAAAATAATTGGTAAACTATGTCCAAAAAGTAAATTCATTCCCGGTTATTATTGTTTATATACACCAATGCAACAAAATGCACAAATCCTAAAGTTTACAATTGTATGAATTGCAAAAAAGGCAGCATCAAATTATTTTTCATAAAATTTATCTTGAAAAAGTACAAAAATCTGCTATAATATTTCATCGGTAGCAAAAGCACAAAACATACTGGTGCAAGACGGAGGATAAAATGGAAAACGCACGCTTTACAAAAAATGACAATGGATTTATCTGCAAAAACTGCGGCTTTGAAGTTATGCCTCTGGGAACAACCAGTAGAAATCACTGTCCCAGATGCCTCTGTTCTCTTCATGTTGACATAAATCCCGGCGACAGAGCCTGTGACTGTGGTGGAATACTTGAGCCTATTGGTGCTGTACCTGACCCTAAAAAAGGTTTTGTCATTACACACAAATGCAGAAAATGTGGTTTTATTTCAAAAAATAAAGCGGCGCTTAAAAATGCAAAATCAACTCTTCCCGACATACAATATGACGACGAGGATTTCCTTATCAAGCTTACAGTTTCAAGGGATTGGTAACACTATAAAAATACAAAAAGGATGTATCACACGATAGATACATCCTTTTTATACTATTTACCAACACAGAAATGAGAGAAGATTCCGTCTACAATTTTTTCATTAACACTTCTTCCGTCAATTTCAAGAAGTGCCTTAACCGCATTTTCAAGCTCGGAGCAACACATATCCGGTGTCAACACGTTAAGTACCTCAAGTGCCGATTCAAGGCAGGCTTCCGCTTTTTTCAAAGAGGCATACTGACGAGCTCCCACAACAATAAGTCCGCTTCTTATTTCCTCGTCTCCACCGGGGAACAGCTCTGAAAGTACTGTTTCAAGCTCTTTTCTTCCGGTTTCTTCCTTCGTGCTGAACTCAATTATATTTTCTGTATAAGGCATAATTTCATCCCTGTATATCTGTGAAAATCCGCCTATGTCCTGCTTATTAAGAACTGCTATTATTCTCTTTCCGCCTTTTTGCTGTGAAATTGCAGATATTATTTCTCTGTCCTCACCGGAAATTTCCCTTGAGGTATCAAAAAGCGCAAAGACAAGCTCTGCTCTTTCAAGCTCTTTCTTTGACCTTTCAACTCCGATTTTTTCTACTACATCCTCGGTTTCTCTTATTCCTGCAGTATCTGAAAGGAGTAGTTTTATATTGCCCACAACAGCGCTTTCGGTTATGACATCCCTTGTTGTTCCTGCAATATCCGTAACTATGGCGCGGTCATCTCCGACAAGAAGATTAAGAAACGAGGATTTTCCCACATTCGGAGCACCTATTATTGCACAGGGGATTCCCTTTGAAATCGCACGTCCCGTGTCATAAGTCGATGACAGTTTTCTTATATCCGAAAGAATACCAGAACAAGCCTTTCTCATTTCCTCATCTGACATATCGGCAATATCCTCATCCGGATAGTCAATATAAGCATATACACTTGTAAGAACTGTTGTTATGCTGTCGGCAAAGGAAGAAATTTTCTCCCCAAGCACACCTGACAGCTGAGATGCCGAGAGCCTTGCACCGGCAACCGTCTCTGCATCTATAAGCTCGCCAACGGCTTCTGCCTGAGAAAGCGTAAGCTTTCCCGAAAGAAAAGCTCTTTTGGTAAATTCTCCGGGGCTTGCAGGTACAGCTCCGCTTTCAAAAAGTGCTGTAAGCACAAGAGATGCGCCTATTTCACTTCCGTGACAGCTTATCTCTATAGTATCCTCGCCGGTGTAGCTTCTGGGACTTCTGAAAACAGTCGCAATACCGTCATCAATCTTTTCGTTTCTGTAGTAGATGTTTCCATACACGGCTTTATTACCCTGAACTTCTGCAAGAGATGTCGATACAGGTTTAAACACTTTTTCACATATTTCAATCGCCCTGTCTCCACTGACACGGATGACAGCAATACCGCCTTTTCCCGCTGGTGTTGATATTGCCGCTATTGTTGAATAACCGTTATTCATATTCATTCCCTTTTCTAATCAAAAAGACCGACTTTGAGGTCGGTCCTTGTTTTTAGCTTTAGCTTTCTCTTATTCTGACACTTCAGTTTCTGCAGTTTCAGTGTCTGCAGTTTCAGTGTCTGTAGTTTCAGTGTCTGCGGTCTCAGTTTCACCTGTTATTTCCTCGGTTTCAACCTTAGTTGTAACTCCGGGCACATCAATTACAGGTGCATTTTCATCAGCCTTCTTGTCAGCCTTTGCAGTTGTAATGTAAAGAACAAGAATAAGTACGCAGAAAATTATGGAAATAACAGCTGTTGCCTTGGAAAGAACAGCGTCAATTGTCTTACCCTTCTGCTTACCGAAGAATGTGTCTGCACCACCGGAAACAACGCCGGACATTCTGTGGTTCTTACTGCTCTGAAGAAGAACGGAAATAATAAGGAAAAGTGCGCATACAAGAATCAATACGCCAAGTACTATAGCTCCTTTAGTCATTTTAAAAATCCTCCGAAATTATTAAAGTTAAAAAGTGCCAATGGCACCCGAATACATATCTTTTTGGATTATACCACAATCTTTTTGTTTTGTCAAGTGCAAATCCGGATTTATTTTTTCTTATTTGTTTTTTTAGCATTTATTGATAAATTTTAATTAATCAGTGACGCTGTTTTGTGCACCGGATAATTGTTTAAGCAAAAATATCTTACTTATCCTTTTAAAGTTCGCTCGGATTTAATTCAAATTAATAAGAAGAAAAACAAGATTTTCAAGTATTCTGTAACCATCACTTCTTCTTTTAAGCTTCGCATCTGCCTCAAGGCAGGTATCGGCAAATCTTTTTGCATATCCGCTTGAGGAAGCGGAAAGCACCGCCAGATATTTTTTAACAACAAAATCGCGAAGTCCCGAAGCTCCTATAATTTCCTGTATACCTCTGCCCTCTCTTTGCAAAGATGAAACTATACTTATATCGGTTGCCATTTTGCTTATTGCCCCGAAGATAAGAAGGGGTTCTGTCTTTGTCTTTCTAAGTTTTGACAGTGCATCTGTTGCCTTCTCAAAATTCCTCTCGGATATTGCATTGGTAACATCAAAAGTTATTGCTTCGGTATTTTTTATGCAAATGTAGTCAATATCCTCACGAGTAACAGTATCTCTCGCGCAAAAGCCGAGATAAGCACAAAGTTTTTCAGTTTCGTTGGCAAGAAGACACATATCCGTACCCACGCTGTCACAGAGATATCTTATATCTTCAGGGGATATTTTGATTTTATCTTTGTCAAAATGTCTTTTTATCCAGCGAAGTAGGTTTGTGTCACCGGGCTGCGCTCTTTGAAAATCGCAGACAAGAGCATTTTCAGAAAGTCTTTTGATTATTGCTGTATTCGCCTTTCCCTTTACCGGGTCAATATTGGAAAAATATATCACAACAATCGTCATTTCCCCAACATCTGAGAGCATATTGTATACATCTGCCATTTCTCTGTCCGAAAGCTTTGAAAAATCCGGACTGTCAAGCTTTATTACCCTTTTGCTGTTATCATTCTCAATCGCATCCCCGAAAAGCGAAAACTCCTGCATAGGAACTGAAGAAAGCTCATCGCAAAACTGCCCGAAATCAACATCTCCTCGAAGTACGGAAATATTAACTTTATCCCCCGAAGCCTTACAAAGCTCTGAGAAATAGTGCCTTTTCATATACTCCTCGTCTCCGGTGAAGATGTATACACCCTGTACATCCTTTTCGCGAAGCCGTCTTTTTAGCTCGTTTTCCGCTTGCTTTGAGTTTTCGGCGTTTTTCTCATAAGTCTTTTTATATGCCATATATACCCTCTTTTTCACTAAACTTCAAAAATCAAAGTTCGGAACATATTCCTCCACAGCAGAGCTTTTTCCCTGAAAATAGCCGTTTACTATTCCAAGTCTTTGAGCATAGTCTGTAACCTTATTGTATTCAAGTGTCGTAAGCTTTCTTGAAAGCTCCGGAAATTCACCTGCCATATGTGTCGGGAAATATTGCCTCATAATACTGATATACAACTTCGACACATCATATTTTCCGCAAAGCTCATCAAGTATTGCCATAGAATCTCTGTACAGCGTCGGCAGAACAAGATGCCTTATCAAAACTCCGCTTTTCATATGTCCCTCTCCGTCAAATTCCGGATATCCTGTCTGGCGGAACATTTCCTCGATAGCCAAAAAAGCCACTTTGAAATAATCCTTAGCACCCGAATATTTCTCCGAACATTCCGGAGAGTAGTATTTTATATCCGGAAGATAAATGTCCACAAGTCCTGACAGTTCCCTCAATGTTTCAACTCTGTCGTAGGAGCCTGTATTGTATATCACGGGAATTTCAAGCTGTTCCTTAACCTTATAAAGTGCCCTTGCAATATCAAGGCTGTAGTGGGTAGGATTTACAAGGTTCAGATTGACAGCACCCATTTTTTGAACACCGAGAAATATTTCCGAAAGCTCCTCTGGCAATATGTCCCTGCCTTTATTACCTTGCGAAATCTCGTGATTCTGACAGTACACACATTTAAGTGAACATCCGGAGAAAAATACAGTCCCCGACCCTTTGCCGTAGGATATACACGGCTCCTCCCACATATGAAGACCTACTCTTGCAATTCTGACATTACTGTCCGCACCACAAAAGCCCCTTTCCGTGCTTCTGTCACGAAGGCACATTCTGGGACACATACTACATCTTTTTGTCATAACGCCTTTTCTATTCTGAACAGCTTCATAAGAAGTGAGAGTACACCATAAACCACAGCTACAGAAAGAATATTGTATATGTATTCCGGAAGTACCGCACCTAAGATTATATCACCAAGGCTTATGCTGTGCCAAGTGCCCAGAAGGTAGAATGTACCGACGACCGCTTTCATAAGAAGAAGCGGAACTGAAACAAGCATAGCATTCACTGCACCTTTTCCGGGAAATGCAAAGGAAAGTCCTCCGGCGTACATCGCACACAGACAGTAGCACAGAGGCGACAGCATCGGCACAGAGCAACTTACATCAACAATAAAACCGAAAACTATACCAAGGATAACAGCTCTGCGTCTTCCGGAAAGGATTGCTGAACAAAGCACAAGTGCAAACAAAATATCTGGTTTTACCGCATTTTGTACAATCCTTCCGCCAAAGGAAAGAAAGTTCATTCTCACACCAAGATACGGCACAACCGATGCGGTGAGAAGATAAAATATTATAAATGTAAAAATGAAAAACAGATGCTCTCTTTTTCCGCCGGTTCTAAGCATATCTCGAATTTTCCTTTCGTCTTTCTGTACTACTCCTTACTGTACGGAGTCGGGAGTCATCATCGGAACAGTTGCAACGCTGTATTCTTTAACAACACGGTCGTTTATCTTTACCATATCAACATAAGGCTTTACAAGCTCGATGTATTTTGCTTCCTTAAGGACTGATGTAATTTCACTGTTTACATCATTATAAAAATTATACTTTTCCGGGTCCATAGGATACTTCTTCATAATGTGAGCACCGTAGCTTGTATACACAGTTCTCACCTCACCATCATTCATTTCAAGTGCCGCATCCTGAAATTCGGGCATATACATATTGTTATCTGTTACGAAATATCCTTCTGTATAGTAATCTGTTCCGGGGTCTTCGCCCTTATATTCTTCATACACTGCCTCATAGTCTTCGCCGGCAGACAGTCTTGCTTCTATAGCTTTTACCACTGAAAGCTTTGCTTCCTTTTCTTCCGGTGTTAGGGATACTTTCTCTCCCGCATCATTTGTCTTTGAGTTTGTATTGATAAGAATGTGCTTTACTATTGCATAATTGTTTTTGAAATAGTCTTTCTTTTCATCTTCAGAAACATCAAGGGCGCTTCTAAGCTCGGAAGTCTTATAGCTCATTTCATAATACTTTCTAAAGTCCGAAAGAGTGATTCCATAGCCGGAAATAAAGGATTCAAACTTCTCCTTTGATCCCATTGTAAGCTGAAGCTGTGACACTACATTATCAACCTGTGCTTCCATTCTTTCATCCGATGCCTTCAACACTCTTCCCTCAACAGTGTCCTGTTTTTTAATTTCATCATAAAGATAAGATGCCGCAATCATTGTTTTTGCGGTACTTATAGCAGAAGCATCGTATATTTGTGCAATGGTTTTATTCTCTGACTCCTTTTCAATCTCGTAACCAATATCTTTAACCGTCATTTTCCACAGGTCAGGAACATCGCTGGTAATGCCCATCCCATAAAGAAGTGTGGTCTTTTCCATCGACATATGGTAGGAAAGCATATTTTCATTGAAGCCGGATACAATTTCGCCATTCGCTCCTTCAAAATATATTGCGTCATATTTTTTGATGCATGAGGTAAAGGAAACTGCTGACATTATGACTACAAGAGCGGCAGTAAATATTCTCAAAAGTGTATTTTTCATTGTTTGACCATCCTTTCATAAAAACGGGAGTTTTGTGAGAAAGCACAAAATCTCCATCTGAAAATCAAGTCATAGGACCTTATTTTCAGACTTCTGATTTTCTTTTTGACGAGAAATTCTTAAATAATTATACATTATATATTTTAACAGACATCATTCCTCTTTTGGTGAATAAAGATTGAATATTTTCTCTGTCATACTTTCAACCTCCGACTGTGCGGAGTATTTTATACTGTAGTAAGGATTTGCCCCGGAGCAGTAGAGAAGGTTTTTACCAAACACCGCATACATTTCCTTGAGTATTTCCTTTGACGGTGTTTCCGGGTACACATTGAGTCTTCCGGATTTTGCTTCAATTCTCTTTATTCTGAGTTTTTCTCCTGTTGCACGCACGCAGGAAATCCATATAAGCGTTGTTACAGCCTTCGGCATTTCTCCGTATCTGTCAAGAAGCTCGTCTGTCACATCATCCGCATCAGCTCTGCCCTCTATTGCTGCAATCTTCTTATAAGCTTCTATTCTTGCACCCGGCATTGAAATATAGCTTTCCGGTATATATGCGTTCATACCAAGGTCAACGGTACATTCACACTTCTTAGCTGTTGTCTCACCTTTTTCCTCAAGTACTGCTTCCTCAAGAAGCTTTATATAAAGGTCATATCCGACAGCCTCGAGATGTCCCGACTGTTCAGCTCCAAGAAGATTGCCTGCTCCTCTTATTTCAAGGTCGCGCATAGCAATTTTAAACCCTGAACCGAACTCGGTATATTCACGCACTGCAGAAAGTCTCTTTTGTGCCACCTCTGAAAGTGGCTTTGCACCGTCATAGGTAAGATACGCATATGCGCGTCTTGCGCTTCTTCCGACTCTGCCTCTTATCTGATGAAGCTGGGAAAGCCCCATTCTGTCCGCGTGTTCGATAATAAGGGTGTTGGCATTGGGTACATCAACCCCAGTTTCAATAATTGTCGTACACACAAGAACATCAATATCGCCGTCAACAAGTCTTCGCCATATATCCGAAAGCACGTCCTCCGTCATCTGTCCGTGGGCTACAGCAATATTTGCATCCGGCACTATCTTGCGTATTGCCTCAGCTGTTCCCTCTATTCCGTCAACCTTATTACGAAGATAAAATACCTGTCCGCCACGACGAAGTTCTCTCTGTATCGCCTCGCCGATAACTCCCATATCGTGTTCCATAACATAGGTCTGAACCGGATATCTGTCCTGCGGTGCTTCTTCAAGTACGGACATATCACGGATTCCTGCCATTGCCATATTGAGAGTTCTTGGTATCGGCGTTGCGGTAAGCGTTAGGACATCCACATTTTCAGAAAGCTGTTTCAGCTTCTCCTTGTGTGCAACACCGAAACGCTGTTCCTCGTCAACCACAAGAAGTCCCAGATCCTTAAATTCTATATCCTTTGAAAGAAGTCTGTGAGTTCCGATAATAAGGTCTATTGCCCCTGTACGGAGTTTCTTTAATGTTTCCTTTATTTGCTTTGGGGTTTTGAATCTTGAAATAACATCAATATTGCAAGGGAAATCACTGAATCTTGAAAGAGCTGTTTCGTAATGTTGCCATGCAAGAATGGTGGTAGGCACAAGTATTGCCGCCTGTTTTCCCTCGGCAATACACTTAAAGACAGCTCTCAGAGCAACCTCTGTTTTTCCAAAGCCCACATCCCCGCAAAGAAGTCTGTCCATAGGATAGCCCTGCTCCATATCCTTTTTTATCTCGGATATTGCCTCGAGCTGACCGTCTGTTTCCTCATATATAAACTTACTTTCAAAATCGTTCTGCCATTCGCCATCCGGCGAGAAAGCATAACCCGGAAGTCGTCTTCTTTTGGCGTAAAGCTCAATAAGCTCCTTTGCCATATCTTTTGCGGCTCTCTTTACTCTTGTTTTGGTTTTCTGCCAATCCTGACCTCCGATTTTTGAAAGTCTGACGCTCTCTCCTGCACCTGCGTATCTTGACACTCTGTCAAGCTGGTCTGCAGGAACATATATTACATCATTTCCCGCATAGATGATTGTGATATAATCCCTTGTTATACCGCCGACAGTGAGAGTTTTGATTCCGTCATATCTGCCTATTCCGTGTACCGTATGAACAACAAAATCCCCAACGGTCAAATCCGAATAGGACAATATCTTCTTTGCACCGGATTTTCTTGCTGTACTTTTTCTGGCAGCAGATTTTGAAGTATTATGCTCCGTTCTGCCCTCTGTCAGAAAAGCTATTTTTGCACTTGTCAGCTCAAAGCCAGGGAAGGTGTGCGTGTTTTCGTTCTTATATGTGATATATACATATTCTGAGGATATAGAGCCACAGGAAAGCTCACCTGGAGACACAAGAAGCGACTTTATATGTCTGTCGGACATAAGGGAATTAAGCACCCCTGCGCTGTGAAGAGAACCTGAAAGAATTACGGTCTTAAAGCCCCGTTCCCTGTAATCTTCAAGGTCATCACAGAGAACATCCATATCCTTTGTAAAGGCATTTGTCGCCTTTGTCCTGAAGGAATATATGCCGGAAAACTTCATATTTGAGCTTTGAGTAAAAGTATTACATACAAGAGTCGGGCGCTCTCTCACCTTTGACAGAAGATACTCATAATTTTCGCAGTATACTGTCTTTTTAAGGTTAATCTCGCCCTGCTCTGCAAGGAATGTGAGAGTTTGTGCAAGTTGCATTTCATAGTTTTCAAGTCGCTCTGTTATTCTTGCAAGGTCAAATAGGAAAAGGCATCCTCCGGCATAGTCAAGAAGTGTCGAACTTTTACCGATTATCCCCGGAAGATATTTGTCAATGCAGGCAAGTGTACCACCTATGAGTGCTTGTTTTTCGTTTTTCAGCCTTAAAATAAGGGCTTCGCAATCAGAGACTTTAAGCTTGTCGTCGCCTTTTTCAGCAAGTTTTCTGCGATTTTCAGCCCCCCGGAGCAGTTCGTCTATTTCCGACTGTATCTTATTTATTTCGTCCTCTGTCAGAATTATTTCCATCGCAGGTGTAATTACAACTCTTGATACATTCTCCGTCCTTCTCTGTGTGAGAATGTCAAAAGTGCCTGCGCAGTCCACCTCGTCACCGAAAAACTCCACTCTGACAGGGCTTTCAGCATCCGGCGGAAACACATCCAGTATATCACCGCGGATTGCAAACTGTCCTTTTCCCTCGACGGTATCTGCCCTTGTGTAGCCTAAATACACAAGTCTTTCCGAAAGCTCGTCTGTTGGAAATTCTTCGCCTATTGCGAGAACGATTTCGTCAATGCATCTTTTTTTCGGAGGGAGTATTCCCAGAAGTGCCTCCGGAACACATATGACAATTTTAGCTTTTCCGGTTGCTATTGAACGAAGTACATTTATTCTTTCGTGTTCAAATTCACGGGAGGCTGCACTTATATTATAAAAAACATAGTCACGCTGTGAGAATACAAATATTCCATCCGAGAATGATGAAAGAAATCTTGCTAGGTTATATGCGGTTTTCTCATCCGGAACGCAGATAATACTGCACTCGTCTTTTGAAACCACTGTTTCTTCGTTTGCAAGCGAAAAACAAAGGGCA
>JAFWWX010000407.1 GCA_017517985.1 Clostridia bacterium
TAATAGGTATAATCTCTTACGCCTGTTGTCTTTTGTTTGGTTTCCCATATGCAGCACTTATTAGCTTTATTATAGGTATTACAAATATAATTCCCATTGCAGGTCCAATAATAGGTGCAATTCCCTCGGCTTTTCTTATTCTTATCGCACAGCCGGATAAGGTGATATGGTTTATACTCTTTGTATTTGTTCTTCAGCAGATAGACGGAAATGTTATAGGTCCGCTTGTACTTGGTGACAAAACCGGACTTTCAGCCTTCTGGGTATTGACTTCCCTTATCATAATGGGTGGCCTTTACGGAATTTTCGGAATGATTCTTGCAGTACCTCTTTGCTCGGTTATTTATTATGAAATTAAGATTATAGCGGAAAGGAGACTTGCAGCAAAAAGACTTCCGACAGAAACCTGGGCTTATGCCAGCGAGGATGAAAAATTCCTGGTATCAAAAGAAAAAAATCAAAGCTTCTCCTCAAGAGTCAAGGTACATAAGGCTGAAATCGAAAAAATTAAAGATGCCAAAGATGACTGTACAAAATAAACAAAAACGAAAATAATAATTGTGCTTTTTGCCTCTTGAATGTTGTTGCAGTATGTAGTATAATTATTGAAAATTATTGTATGAATATAAACGGAGGAAATAAGGATGACATCGGAAAATATTTGTGTCAATATGAATATGTCCGAAACAGGTACTGTGGCACAGGTGTGTCAGAGTGGCTCAGTTATGCCTATTTCCGAAAATAACTCTGTGTTTTTTGGCACTCCCTGTGGAGTGTCTTTTTTTGCCTATATTCGATTTTTTGGCTATTTTATTTATTATTTTTATAGCTTTTACAGACTATCGGATATAAGCAGCACCGCAATATTTAAATGTAAAAATCAGCCCTTTTTAAAGTGCGTGGCGTGATTTTTAAGATTTGATTTCAGGCGGTTCTGCAAAGATTGCAGAGCCGCTTTTTACATATTTAAAAGGCAAAATCCCCCGAAAGGAAGAAAGAAAATGAATTTACTTGAAAACGCAAGAGAGAGAATCAACAAAATAGACGAGGAAATGGCAAAGTTGTTTGTAGCCCGTATGGAGGCGGCAAAGGATGTTGCAGAATATAAAAAGGAAAATGGAATGCCCATTGAGGATGCTAACCGCGAAAGTGTTGTTATAGAAAAAAATTCAGCATTGATAGAAGATGAAACACTCCGTTCCTTCTATGTGGAATTTTTAAAGAGCAATATAAAAATTTCAAAGGATTATCAAAGACAAGTACTGTCCGGTATGAAGGTTGCCTTTTGCGGCGTGAGAGGAGCTTTTGCGGAAACTGCAGCAACAAAGATTTTTCCGAAAAGTACGGTTGTGCCGTATAAAAGCTTTGGGGATGCGTACCGTTCTGTTGAAAACGGTGAATGTGATGTTGCAGTGCTTCCCATTGAAAACAGCTTTGAGGGAGATGTTGCTCCGGTGCTTGACCTTATGTTCTTCGGCTCGCTGTATGCCAAAGGCATTTATGAGCTTGAGGTGGTGCAGAATCTGCTTGTAAAGCCGGAGACAAGGCTTGAGGACATAAAAGAGGTTGTAAGCCATCCGCAGGCGCTGGGTCAGTGTCGTAATTTCATTGATGACCACGGATTTGCCGCTACGGAAATGTCAAATACAGCACTGGCGGCAAAATATGTTGCGGAATCCGACAGAAATGATGTAGCGGCAATCGCAAGTCTGGAGGCTGGAGAACTTTATGGTCTTTCGGTGCTTGTCCCCCATATCAACACAAACAGCGCAAATGTAACACGCTTTGTTGTTCTTTCAAGGTCAAAGAAAACCCGAAGTGACAGTGATAAGAAATTTATTCTTTATTTTACAGTTAAAAATGAAGCGGGGTGCCTTGGTAAGGCACTTTCAATAATAGGTGATTACGGCTTTAACTTGGGTGCGCTTAAGAGCCGTCCTACTAAGGAGCTTGTATGGGATTACTATTTCTTCTGTGAGGGTAGCGGAAGTATAAACGGAGACATCGGAACTCTTATGATAAAGAAACTTCAGGATGTGTGCAGTAGTGTAAAAATTGCAGGTAGCTTTGAAAACGAGGTAAAGCTGAAATAGGCGAATGGGGGATAAAATGAGTAAAACCGTTTTAAATATGAATCTTGGTGCTGACAGCTACGATATAATAGTTGAAAAGGGCGCTCTTGACAAAGCGGGAGAGTATCTTGATTTACAAAGAAAAGTACTTATAGTTACAGATAGCGGTGTTCCTGCGGAATATTCCGGAAAGATTTCCGGTGTGTCCAAGATGCCTTTTGTTGTTACAATTCCCGAAGGGGAGAAAAGTAAATCCTTAAAGATGTATGAAAAGCTGCTTTCCGTTATGTGCAAGGAGGGCTTTACAAGAAGTGACTGCGTTGTTGCGGTCGGCGGCGGTGTGTGTGGCGACCTTGCAGGCTTTTGTGCGGCAAGCTATATGAGAGGTATTGATTTTTATAATGTACCCACAACAGTACTTTCCCAGGTGGATTCCTCTATCGGCGGAAAGACGGCAATTGACTTTTGCGGATATAAAAATATAGTTGGAGCATTTCATCAGCCCAAAAAGGTGATTATTGATACCGATGTTCTTGCAACGCTTCCTGAAAGGAGAATCGCAGACGGTCTTTCGGAGGCTCTTAAAATGGCGGCAACCTGTGACAAAGAGCTGTTTGAGCTTTTTGAGATGAGCAGTAAAGAGGAAATATTCGGAAAGAATCTTTCGGAAATTATAATAGGTTCATTAAAGATAAAAAAAGCCGTTGTTGAAAAGGACGAAAAGGAAACGGGTCTTCGCAGAGTACTGAACTTCGGACATACGGTTGCCCATGCCCTTGAGTCCTGCGAGGACTTTTCGGGATATTATCACGGCGAATGTGTTGCAATAGGAATGCTTCCTATGTGCGAGGGGGAGGTTCGTGACAGAATAAAAACACAGCTTTGTAAAATAGGCCTTCCGACAATGCCCTTTGGTGAAAAGGAAAAGATTCTCTCGGCAATTGAACACGACAAAAAGCTTTCCGGTACAACACTTTCGTCAGTATATGTTCCGGAAATCGGAAAGTATGAAATAAGAAAAGAGGAGCTTTCAGAGTATAAGAAGAAAATATCAGAATACTTTGAAAGCCTTTGATGGGAGTTTGTTATGAAAAATATATTTGGCAACAACCTTACAATAACAATTTTCGGCGAAAGTCACGGCGAGGCTGTGGGTGCTGTTCTTGATGGCCTTTCTCCCGGAATGGAGGTAAACATTGAGGATATAGACCGTATGCTTTTGCTTCGCCGTCCTTCAGGGACTATTTCCACTGCACGACAGGAAAAGGACGAATATAGCATTGTATCAGGTGTTTTTGAAGGAAGAACAACCGGTACTCCTCTTTGTATTGTGATTCCAAATAAATGCCAGAATAGCGGTGACTATGAGAAAATACGCTTTCTTGCGCGTCCCGGTCACGCGGACTTCTCTGCAAACTGCAAGTATTGTGGCTATCAGGACTACAGAGGCGGGGGACATTTCAGTGGCAGAGTAACTGCAGGGATAGTTGCGGCAGGTGCAATTCTTATGTCTGCACTGGGTGAAAAGGGTATCAGAATAGGCACTCATATATCCAAACTTGCGGGTGTTTCGGACAGACACTTTTGCGATTATACAGCCGACACGGAGTATCTTTCGGACAAGAATTTTCCTGTGCTGTCTGTGGAAGCATCGGAAAAAATGACGGAAAAGATTCTTGAAGCTAAAAAAGACGGTGATAGCGTGGGCGGTATTCTTGAAACTGTTGTTACGGGTCTTCCGGCAGGACTTGGTGAACCCTGGTTTGACAGCGTTGAGTCAAGAATTTCAAGTGCGATGTTTGCAATTGGCGGTGTTAAGGGAATAGAGTTCGGACGAGGCTTTGAGTTTGCAAAAATGCGTGGCAGTACAGCAAACGACGCCTTTTATGTCGAGAACGGCAAGGCGCTTACAAAGACAA
>JAFWWX010000408.1 GCA_017517985.1 Clostridia bacterium
GTCATAATGATACACAGATATTACCTCTGAACGATTTGTTTTTCCTTCTTCGGGTGAACGAGGGAGTGCAGAATACTTTTTTGAAGCTTGCTCTAACCTTTTATCGTTTTGGCTTCTGCTGCAATCACGAGTATCGACAGATAAATCTATGTCTTCTGAAAAACGATTTGTTGTTTTTAATGCTTTATACAGTGCTGTACCACCTTTAAAATATGCCTGCAAACCATTTGATTGTTTATCGGCAAGTTCTTCGAGCATAAGAACAACATAATAATCTTTTTCAAGAACATCTAATCTGTATCCTGTTTTTTCGTGAATATCGTCGAGCAAAACTTTAAAAGCATCTTTACTTAAATGAAGATTCATCATACAGTTACACCTCCGGTCAAAGCAATATGAGCAATTTTAATAATCGTATTGTTGTTGTAATATTTATCGGCGAGAGCAAGAAGCTGACTGTATTGTAAGTTTTGCTTATTCAGATGCTGTGCAAGAATCTCGTATGGATTATCAACATCAATCGGAGCCTTATCCATAAGTTCCACCGCATCAAGAAACTGAAAGTACCGTTTGTTAGTTTGTGTTACAGTTTCTTTAGGCGGACGAATATACACATCAAGACTTTTGTCGGCTCTTATGCAATCTTTCGCCTTGTTTGTTACAAGCACTCTTTCGTTTGGCATTTGAGTGGTCAATCCCATTTGATGAAGAATTGTGTACCCCGTTTCATATCCAATATCAGGCATAAGATATTTTTCTCTGATAAGAATTTCTTTGTTTATACCTGTCTCTCCAAACGGAGTTTTTACAGCAAGATAATATATGCCTTTTTGATAAAATCTCAAATTTTCAAGTTGCTTTGTATCAATTATCCGTTTAATAGCAACCGAAACAGCAGCGTTTGCTTTTTTGATTTCAAAGCTATATTCCTTTGAAAAAGCTTTGGCGATATCAGCGGTATATATCGGATTACCGGGTATTTGATTTTTCAAATATTTAATTACATATTCAATATATGTCATTTGGTTTCCTCCTTCTGATATATTGTTCACGATATTTACATACTTTATACGATATTATTATATCTTTTAAAAGTGGAAATGTCAACAATATTTTAAATGGCATATTAAATTCAGCGAGCCGATATAATTTCGGCTCGCTGTGATAATTATTATTCGTTATTCGATTTTTCTTTATTTCTTCTGGCTTCATTTCGTATCCGCTGACCCTTGAGCAGACCTTCATATCGGCAATCGTCGCAGCAGTACTTTGCATCAGACCTTGTTGCAGTAAATGTTTTACCGCAGTTTCCGCAAGGAATTTCACGGCTTCGTTTCTTTGCCGCTTCCTGCCGGTAATACTTTGCTCTGCATTTAGGACTGCAAAACAGAGTGTTTGAGCGTTTAGCCTCAAAAGTTTCTCCGCAGCATTTGCAAGTCAACTCAATGGGAACACCTACGGTGCGTTCGCCGGACTTTAACTTTCGATATCTTTCACGGCTGCGTTTACGCTCTTTCTTCAGAAATTCCTGCCGCTTTAATTCTTCGGGTGTAAGTTCGGGTTCGGGCAAATCAAAATGTCCGATGAAATTTAAATATATTTCAACTTCCTGAACACGGTCTCCGTCAACTCTTTCAGGTGCGTGAACAATGATTTTGTCAATAAACTCGTTTATCATCATTGTTGTAAGTTCGGAAAAGTCTGCGTATTTCTTTGCCAATGCAATAAATTTCTCTGCTCTGTCGGTATCTTCATTGAAAGAGGAAAGCAGTTTATCCGCTTCATCAGCAGAGACTTGGAGAGATTTCTGCTCCGCTTCGTATTCTGCCATCAGACTGTCAAAGCGTTCTTCCGATATTTTACCTGTTGCAAAGGATTCATAAAGTTTTTTGATGATATTATCAAGCTCTGCAATTCGTTTGCGTTCCTTGTTCAGTTTTCTTTTGATTTCCTTTGCCGCTTCTGCCTGACGAAGCTGTGAAGCGTTCCGCACCTTTTCAATAAATTCTTCCTGATTACTGATTGCAAGCGTGCTTATGATTCGTATGGTATCAAGAATAAGGGTGCGTAGGTTTTTGGTAGTTATATAGTGTCCCGTACAGGCTTTGTATCTCTTTTGTCGGGAAAGTGTATATGTTGAGCAGTCAAAGAAATCAGTAGGATATGGATTGTTTTCTTTACCGCCTCTGGAACGGTGGTTATTCATTTTTTCACCGCAATCGGCACAGAACACAAGTCCCGTAAGAGGATTTGCTTCTCCGAAGGTATCAATACGTCTCGGCGTTTTTCTTAACTTCTGTGCAAGCTCCCATGTTTCTTTATCAACGATAGCCTCGTGTGTGTTTTCAAATATCAGCCAATCTTCTTTTGGGTTTTTAACACTATGTTTGTCCTTATATGAAACCTTATGAGTGCGGAAATTGACCGTATGTCCCATATATTCGGGCTTTGAAATTATTTGACCTACAATATAGCCACTCCAGTTATACGGGTTCGGAAATTCCTCTTTGCTTTTCCATAATCCAATGTTTCTCTTGGCAAAATAGACAGCAGGTGTTTCAATCTTATCGTCAAACAGAATACGGGCAATTTCATAAGGTCCGAACCCGTCAATGGTCAGCCTGAAAATTCTGCGGACAACCTCTGCCGCCTCTTCGTCAATTAGCCAATGATGTTTATCGTTCGGGTCTTTCTTGTATCCGTATATCGCACTGTTTGATGTCGGTTTGCCTGATTCACCCTTGACCTTTATTGCTGCACGTTGTTTTTTACTCAAATCCCTCAGATACCATTCATTCATAATATTAAGGAACGGGGCAAATTCATTGCTGTTAAGGTCATCACTGTCAACATTGTTTGCAACTGCAACAAAGTGAACACCGTACTGTCTGAACATAACTTCGGTGTAAAAACCCGTTTGCAGATAATCTCTGCCTATTCGTGACATATCCTTAACGATAATGTGAGCAACCTTTCCTGCTTCAACATCGGCAATCAGCCTTTTCCAAGCAGGTCTCTCAAAATTACCGCCCGAATATCCGTCATCCGTATAATGGATGCAATTATCGTACCCTTGTTGCTGTGCATAGCCTTCGAGGTACTTTTTTTGATTCACAATCGAGTTGCTGTCACCTGTCAACTCGTCATCACGGGAAAGTCTTTCGTATAACGCCGTGATTTTTCCTTCAGTCTGTTTCAATGCCATAGTCAGGCACTCCTTTCAGACTGTCGGCTCATTTGCGGTAATTCCATTATACCACACTTTTCGCCGTTTTCCAGTACTTCATTGCGAACAATTCGTAAAATTTTATCTTCCATAGTTTCGTTACCCGTATTGTTATACACAACCTTCACTTTGAATGTCGTTGCACCGATACGGCGGGTTATATATGAATAATTATTGTCTGCTTTGGTTTTATCCAAATTAAATTTACCTCCTATTGCGATTTTTATTGATATAGAGTATAATGCGGTTAGTTCCGTTTGCTGTAATCTGTTGTCAGATATATCAGCGGTTATTATTCAGATGTCTTATTCAAAAGAATTCAGCCTCCGAAAAGCAAGGCTAATCAAAGGCTGATTCGTTGTGGTGTCTTAAATTAATGTGTCTTACGATTGATTGATACAATGGCATCACTTCTCCTTCCTTCAGTATTGAGAGTAATATACAAAACGGCAAAATATATTACCCCCTCAC
>JAFWWX010000409.1 GCA_017517985.1 Clostridia bacterium
AAGGAAAGCAGCCAACGGAAACATATTACCGAGAGGACGGAAAGCCGGAAGGTGTGCCGTCCGAATTAGCCGATGCGGTTATTCGCTGCTTTGATATGGCGGATTATTATGGCATAGATTTGGAAGCTGCAATCATGGAGAAACACGCTTTCAACCTTACAAGACCATATAAGCACGGCAAGGAATTTTAATACAGCAACAGATGCAAGGGCAGCAATGCCCTTTTGTTGTGCGTAAAAATAAAATGTAATCCGTCAAAAATAAGTGAAAAATAATTAAAAATATTTACATTTCATATTGACAAGTTACACGATAAAGTGTATAATGTAATCAATAAAAGAAAGGGGCATCACAATGAATAAGCCTAGAAGAAAACAAATTCAAGAGGTAATCACAAAATTAAATAGATTACAGGAAGATATGGAAATCCTTATGGAAGAAATTGAAACCATCATGGACGAAGAATGTGAATATCGTGATAATATGCCGGAAAATTTACAGGGGTCAGAGCGATACGAGAAAGCCGAAGCTGCTTGTGATGCACTAGAATCCGCAAAAGATGAATTAGAATCAGCCAAGGACAGCATCGACGATGTTGTTTCTTCACTAGAGGAAGCGGCTGAATAGGCGAAACACCTTGAAATTATTTGACAAATTTGATAAAATGAAAAGGAACGGTCTGCCAACCGTTCCGATTCTGATTATTACTAATCGCCTTTAGTAATTATAGCAGATATTTTGCTATAAATCAAGGGGGCTGCGGAAAATGTCAGCACCACGAACACCGAATTTACAGGAAGGGAAATTACTGAAAGAAATTGATTTCCAAATTCTCATGTGCAAAGAGAAAATAAGGAATCACGAAAAGAGCATTGCCAAAATCCGAAAAATGGCCGGCATGAATGGGCCATCGGGTGTAAGTGGCATCGACTATTCAAGACAGCCCGGCGGCGGTGGAGCATACGTAATGCCATTCCCGGATGCGCTTGAAGCCATTGCAAAAGATATGCAATACATCGAACAGGAAAAGGCAGCTATAAAATCATTGAGAAAGCGCAAGCGAAATCTAATTAAAGCGGCGGAGATATTAGAGGGCTTGGAACAGAAAATATTTGTGTTCCGGGTTATCTTTTCCATGACACAGGATGCCGCAGCGGACGAAATTGGAGTATCAACCCGGCAGCTTCAGCGAGTAGAAAGGCAAATGAAACAGAACACAAAAGTATTTGAGTTGTGAAGCAAAATGTTCCAATTTTTGATTCGATTTTTTGAACGATTTTTTGAAGCACTTTTTTAGCAACAAAAATCAAAGAAAATCCAATAAAATCAAGGGTTTTCAAGAAAAATCAATGTCGTGTTTTATGTCGTGTTTTATGTCGTGTTTTATGTCGTAAAATATGTCGTGGAAATGTCGTGTTTGTTATGCTATAATGTGTATTAGTGAAAAGTGTATGAAGCAATCCCGAAAGGGGTTGCTTTTTCTTTGCAAAGAGGTGTAAAAATGAATACAGTTGAGCCAATTCGTGATTTAGAAACAGTATTGGATATTGCGGATTATCTCAAAATCAAAAATCAAAGGGATTATGTGATGTTTATGTTTGGGATATACAGCGGCTTGCGAATATCCGATATTTTGAAATTCCGTGTCCGGGATGTCCGGGATAAGGATTTCATATCACAAAGAGAGAAAAAAACCCGAAAAGAAAAGAAATTCCCGATAAACAAGGAATTAAAAGTAATCATAGAGGAATACATCAAGGATAAAAGGGATTATGAATATCTTTTCAAATCCCCAACCCAACCCAACAAGCCAATCACAAGGCAACAGGCATACAACATTCTAAGCAATGCCGGAAAGCAATTTGGATTAGAGAGCATCGGCACTCACACATTACGAAAAACTTTCGGCTATCACTTGTATAAACAGACACAGGATGCCGCCTTGCTGATGGATATATTTAACCATGCAGATATACACTATACATTGCGATACATTGGAATTAACCAAGATTGCAAGAATAAAGCATACAACGGTCTATCTTTCAAGAGATAGGCTATTTTTTTACGGATTTTTTTAAAACTAAAATCGGCATCGCTTTTTTATTTTGCCTTTCATTTGACATATATGGCAAGCGTCAAATAGAGGTACGATTTTTTGAAAACATTATATAAGAAGTCAAAATATTTTTTCGACTTTACAAAATACTAGATATGTCAAGAGAGTGGACGGAATCCAAACAAGCCAAACACAAACAGTTGTTCGACTTGCCAAGCCCCAAAAACACTAGGTTCTTTCGCAGAACAAATGTTCGTTGCGGGTCTACGAAGCCCAAAATCTTTCTAGGCACAGAAAAAAATCATTGAAAGTTGCCGTTTCCGAAAAGGGGGCAGATACATGGCAAAGAAATCCACCGCTACACCCGGCGATGCCGTGGATAGCGTTAAAACAACAGATATTAGTGCAATTACGGTCAATTCCGCCACGCTTGAAAAGATTATAGGGGTATCAGATAGGCGCATCCGACAGCTTGCGGAAGAAAATATCATCATCCGGGCAGCCAAGGGGCGATACAAATTGATGGATAGCATTTCAAATTACATCCTTACCCTTAAAGTTGCAATCGAATCCGGCAACAGCGAATCGCCGGATGGAGAAATTGACCTAGAGGAAGAAAAGGCGATACATGAGAGAGTAAAGCGGCACATATCCGAATTAAAATTACAGACCATGAAAGGAGATTTGCACAAATCCGAGGATGTGGAGCGTGTTATGACGGATATGCTTGTTTCCATCAAAACGAAGTTGCTTTCCATGCCTACAAAGTTAGCCCCGATATTGGTATCAAGAAATGATATTGATTTCGTGCGAAATACAATCAACCGGGAAGTATTGGATGCCCTTAATGAATTAAAGGACTACAACCCGAAAGAATTTTATAGCGATGATTATGTTGAATCAGATGGGGATGGTGGCGATTATGAATGAAAAACAGGTTGATGGAAAAACTGTAAATCTGTTTCGTAACATCGCAAAGATATTATCCCCACCGCCGGAATTGACGGTAAGCCAATGGGCGGACAATTATAGAAAACTGTCACAAGAAGCATCTTCAGAGCCGGGGCAATGGAATACAAACCGTGCGCCGTATCAGCGTGAAATCATGGATGCGGTAAATGATGCCGGATGCGAGGAAGTAATCATTATGTCCTCTGCACAGGTAGGAAAAACCGAATTGCTTTTGAATGTAATCGGGTATTACATAGATTACGACCCATCCCCGATTTTGTGCTTGCAGCCAACTTTGGAAATGGCGCAGACCTTTTCAAAAGACAGATTGGTCCCGATGCTTCGTGATACCCCTGTACTTAGGGGCAAAGTAAAAGATGCAAGGGCAAGAGATTCCGGGAATACCATCTTACATAAAACATTTCCGGGCGGA
>JAFWWX010000410.1 GCA_017517985.1 Clostridia bacterium
GTTCTTATAAAAGGGGCACCTTGCCACCTTGAAAGGATGTGATAGGGTATGAAGCAAGTACAAATACCGCAGGAACTCTTGGTAAAGCTTATCAAATATTTATTCTGTGATGAACTTGAGCTTGATGAAGATTTAGCAGAAGTTGAGAGAGAAATTAAATCTGACATTCGAAAGAAGTTGGATAAAATTTCAATGAGGAGTTATTACACCGCATATAAAACTGCTCCTACTGAGCAGGAACGTGAGGAAGCGCGCAAAAAATATCTCGATGAAAGAGGTGTACCTGAGAGCTTTCGATGGTGATTATCTTTAAGAGATATTTACGGGAATGTGGCACATTCCCGTGCAGGCAATTAAGGAGCGATAGCGACGGATTGCCAATAGGAGAGAACGAAAAATTTTAGAGTTCTCTACCATTTCAGACGGAAGATTTTTGAATTAAAAATATCTGCCGTATGTGGTGTGTGTAGCCATAAGCGGCACACACTTCGGCGGTAGCCGAACAAGCCCTCTGCAAGAGCGCAAACTACCGTAGGTAGCCGCATTTTTGTTGGCTCGCTGACAAAAGTGCATTTGCGTTACTTTTGACAAAAGTAACAAAACCCAAGCTCGCTATCGCTCACTTGTAAATATGAAAAGCGAGGTGAAAATATTATGAAAAGAACAATATCCATTATGACCGGGGCAGGCTCTGTTGCACATAATGAAAGAAAGTTTATTGCAGAAAATGTAGATGGCGAACGCACCCAAAACAACATTGTATATTGCAAAGAAAATATCAGAACAGTATATCATAAACTGTTTGATGATGCTGTTAAAAGGCACAACGAAAAGCAGACTCGTTCAGATAGGCGAATCAAGAATTACTATAAAAAAATCAGCCAAGACAGTAAGCAAGAGAAACCATTTCACGAAATCATAGTGCAGATTGGTGATAAAGACAATATGGGAGCGATGACACAAAACGGTCAGCTTGCAAAGGAAATTCTTGATGAATATATGAAAGGTTTTCAAGACAGAAATCCTCAACTATATGTATTCTCTGCTCACCTACACATGGATGAAGCGACACCACATTTACATATTGACTTTGTCCCGTTTACTACAGAGGGTAAACGAAAACTTGATACAAGAGTTTCTTTAAAAGGTGCATTAAAACAACAAGGGTTCATTGGAACCGGGCGAAACGATACGGAACGAGCGCAATGGGCAGAATCCGAAAAAGAAGCATTGTCAAAGATTATGCTTGAGCATGGCATAGAATGGGAGCAAAAAGGCACACACGAAAAGCACAAGCCCGTAAGCCAATTTAAACGTGACAAATTGATTGAGGAAGTTGAATCACTTGAAGTTCAGATGTCGGAACTTGAGAAAAAAGCATCTGCCTATAAAAGCGCTGAGGATTATGCAACAATAACGGCACAGAAGCTAAAAGATAATGCTGACTTTGAGTTAAAAGAGCCCTCGAGGATGATGTATGCAAAATCTTATAAAGCAAAGTTTGTTGATCCTTTTATAAAAAGAGTTATTGATATTGTAAAAAATCTTGCACGAAGGTGTTACCGGGCAGAGAAATTTCAGGAGGAAGCTGAAGAAAAAATTTCAAAGCTTCAGGAAGAAAAAGAAGAACTAAAAACAAAGCTATGGGATAAGACAATAGAAAATAACAATCTCAAAAAACAACTCACAGACTTTGAAAAAATAAAATTGTACCTTGGAATTGATAAAGTAAAGGAGCTACTTAAGACAATCAATTCTCCAAAACAGATTTACAGGCAAAAGAAAAATACAGAAACAGAACGCTAAATATTTTCCCTTAATGACATTTACGGGAATGTGCCACATTCCCGTTGCGGTTATGAGGGCAACGATGAAAAGGAGGATACTATAATGCAATCAGTATTTGAAAAGAACGGTGGTACTTACAGACAAGAGGGATGGTTTCTTATTCCGAATCTTGAAGTTCCGAAAACAAGTGGAACAATCGGAAAATATGGCAGACTTCATAAGAAATTTCTTAAACAAAATTATCCGGCATATTACTCAGCTCTGCTTATGACGGGTAAGCTGTTTGACTATTTGAAGGAAATTGATTTAAAGGCACAAAACGAGCTTGATAGGCTTATTCCCATACTTGCCGAGCAACAAGGTGTTACAGAAGAATTAAAAGCAAAAAACCAACTTAAATGGATCGGTTTGATGAACAACATCAAAACACAGGCAGATGAATTTGTGTTGCGAGATTTTGTTTATTCTATGGAGGGACGAAGATGAACATTATAGAAGAATTGTATTACGGAAATTTAAATCCAAATGAAAAGAGGTACGACAGAGATTCACAGTATGCAAAAGCTCTTGAGCTTCTATGTAAAAATGAGAAAATCTTATCAGAGACTTTGGCAGGTGATACATTAAAGCTTTTTAATAAACTTATGGATGCAAGTGATGAAATTATTGCTTGCACCGGAACAGAAAATTTTAAAATGGGGTTTAGTCTTGGTGTTCAACTTATGGCAGATTGCTTTAAGTATGATTCTACAACAATATTTAAGGATATATGAGGAGGTAATTATGAAGATTTTAAAAGGTGTTGTAATTTTAGTTTTTATTAGCATTTTTACGACTACTACATACGCAGCAGAGGTGCCGAGAGAATCGGCACCCTGCAATGCTACAAATGAAGCAATTATTGTTGTTGAGAGTTTTTTAGGCGATATTTTAACGGAAGTGCAGAATGGTATGGGATATGCTGATGCAAGAGCAAAATCAAACCGCATATTCTTTAATGCTTGGCTTAATGGTCAGACAAACGGTTATAGCTGCGGCGAGCTTGTTGACATTGCTAATGCTGCAATATGGCAATACCGGGATATGTATCTGCGACCTGATTTTTATGCAAATAACCTTGAAAAAATCAGAGCTATCATTGCTCTCGTAATAGAAGATTATAAAACAGGTAAAATCACTTATGCAGAAGCAGAGTTCAATGCACGAAATAAAATTTATCAATCTGTAAAGCCTGATTTCAATCCTGATATTGAGTATATGAAAGATCCTTTGTCAAGGGACATTCCATCAGTTGATAATAGCTTGTTTATAATTGCAAGAAAACTGTTGTTAGATAGTAAATTTTAGGACAGAAAAAGTCGACTTGTCGACTAAATATATCCTAAAAGTGACTACACATAAAGATGACGAAATTTAAATCTATATGAAAGTTGAAAATAATATTGACAATCATAAAGGGAATTGGTATAATATCTATATGAAAGTTGAAAGTGGGTGAAAATATGAGTTCAATTGACATATTAAGAGAAATATCAAATGAAAATAACGGATTGATACTTACCAAAGCAGCAGTAGAAAAAGGGATAAGCCGTTCTAATCTTTCCAAGCTATGCGATAATGGTAAAATTACAAGAATAGCAAATGGTCAATATGTTATATCAGATGATTTGAATGATGAGTTATTATCTTTGCAGATACGTTCAAAATACATTATATTTTCTCATGAAACAGCATTGTTTCTTAATGGAATATCAGAGAGAACGCCTTTTGAACACACTGTTACTATACCAACATCAAAGACATTATCACCATCTATGAGTGA
>JAFWWX010000411.1 GCA_017517985.1 Clostridia bacterium
AAAGTCGTGGTGCAAGTAAACGCAGAGAAAAAAGAATTGACGATGTTATCTTTGCTTATTACACAAAAAATGAGATAAAAAACATTAAAAGAACTTGGAGAAATTCAGATTTAGAACCGCATATTAAAAAGATATTGGGACAGGCCATTGAAGCACACTTGCGTGGCGAATATGTATTGACAATTACCTGTTTATCAACTATGTGGGAAGGTCTGATACATAAAAGACTTAATGTGACCGAAAGACTCGGTTCAAAGAAAACCAAGCAAGGATTTAAAGAGCTTATAGGCGAAAATGACTTCGATACGATATTTTCTGATTTTTATGAGAATTTCATCGTGTGTGATTGCAATTCTCCTGAAGAAGTCATAGACGGTGTTCCGAACCGCAATGCTGTTTCGCACAGTAAATATAAAAAATATCCAAATAAAAAGGCATCTTTAAATGCTATTTTACTTACGGATTTTATAATAGGACTCAAGCCTAAGGAAACAAATTAAAGTTATGTGTTAAAAATTATAAAGGAGAAAGATACTTATGAAAAGAACAATGTATTTAATATCATTTTTGTTATGCTTTTTACTATCTTTTTTATGTATTTCTGCAACTTTGTCCGGCATCAGTAGCGGTGCAGATATAGGTAGTATTGTAATTTTATTGATATTATTTGTATTACTTTTGTTGTTAGGGATTTTTCTCTGTAGGAAATATAAAAAGCAAGATAAAACCGATAATTCTGAATTTGATATAAAAGTCAAGACATATCACGAAAATTATCGACCGTTAAATTGGTTTAGTTGGCAAGTTGTTATTTTACCGATTGGGATAGTATTGTCGATTGTTACAATTTTTAATAATATACTAATGGCTTCCGCAACTTTTACAGAACCATATAAAACAGCTACTCTTCTGCTATCTATCCTTGATGTTGTTACTGTTGTATTGGCAGCAAGAGCAAGAGTTTATGCAAAAGAATTAACTGAAAAATCATATAAATGTTTTATGACATATTATATATATTCACCAATACCTGTATTGATAAATACCATTGCATACATATTTTTAACTCTTGATTTGCCTGAAGATGTTGCAGGAAGTATTGTTGGAGAGTATTTCGGCAGATTTATCGCATTGACAATATTCTCGGTGTTGTGTATTGTATATTTTAAAAAGAGAAAGAACTTGTTTGCTGAAACGAGTCGTAATAGCAAAGATACTATCGACAAAGCTGAAGAAACAGAGAATCAGCAAGTCACATTGTTTGATGTATATGACGAGCCAAACGAAGCAAAAAAACCAAATATCAAAAAGAGATTTTGTAAATTATGCGGTGCAGAAATTGATTATAAAACAAAGAAATGTAACGGATGCGGCAAACAATATTTTAAAATGGTTTATGGAGTTATTTTAATTGTTATTCTGTTACTTATCTTGATGGTTTCAGTAGTCGCTTATAAAATTGGTGAAAATCAAGGATACCACGAAGCGGAAACCATAAATGAAAGTTCTACAAGTTCAGATTGGAAAGAAAGTGCAAAGAAAAGTTTAGAAGACAGAGGTTATTACGAAAATAAAACGCCTGAAACAAATCCTAATAACAATGTGCCATCAGTTCCGAAAAACAACTCTACATATGAAAGAAAAAAAAGAGAATGTCTTAGTGCTTTATGCGAAAATGAAGTTAGCGGGATTAGTTCCTACTGCATAGAGCACAAATGTCAGTGGCCTGATTGTAATTTTGCAAGAAACCGTGGAAGTTACTATTGTTCTACTCACACGTGTAATGATACAGGATGTTCTAATCCGGTAATAGCAAATTATAAAAGCTATTGTCAAAATCACACCTGTTATTATCCGGGCTGTACATCGGGGCAATCATTCAATAGCATATATTGTTTAAGACATAAGTAGAAAAATTCAAAAAATAAGTTAAGAGGTGCTTTTTTATGAAACAGAGGATTCAAGGTATTATAATTGGAATGTTGATAAGTACAGTATTATTTAATGGTTTTGTTTATGCGGCACAAAATAATAATGTCGTTCAGCGAATATTTAATAATATTAAAATCACTTTAAATGGTAATGAGATTATCCCTAAAGATGTAAACGGAAATAGTGTAGAACCTTTTATAATTGACGGTACAACATATTTACCCGTTAGAGCTATTGGATATGCGTTAGGTTTAAATGTTGATTGGGATTCTTCAACAAACACTGTAGTTCTGTCTGACACGCAATACAAAGCTGAAAGCGAATATCCTGAAGCAGAATATATTAAAGGAGAAGTTGTTCCTTTATACATAAATCCAAAGTTAGAGTATAAAGATAATAAACTTAATGTCCTTTCATATGAGAAAAAATATGATAAATCCTTCTTCTTGAAAATGTATGGCGAATTTTCAAATATGGGAAACTATTTTGTAAAATTAGATACTTTATATGATATATACCCATCC
>JAFWWX010000412.1 GCA_017517985.1 Clostridia bacterium
GCAGATACAGTATATCTTGCAACTGACCCGGACCGTGAAGGTGAGGCAATTGCGTGGCATCTTATGAATGCCCTTGAGCTTACTCCCGAAAAGGCAAAGAGAGTAACCTTCAATGCGGTTACAAAGCCGGTTGTCAAGGAGGGAATAAAGAATCCGAGAGAAATTGATATGAATCTCGTTAATTCCCAGCAGGCAAGGAGAATACTTGACAGAATAGTGGGATACAAGCTGAGTCCGGTACTCTGGAAATAGATAAAAAGTGGACTTTCGGCAGGACGAGTTCAGTCGGTGGTTACAAGAATCATAGTTGAACGGGAAAACGAAATAAAAAAATTCAATCCCGAAGAATACTGGACAATAGACGCAAACCTTGAAACAAAGGAGAACAAGCATTTCAAAGCAAGCTTCTATGGTACAGAAAAGGGGAAAATGGAGCTTAAATGCGAAAAAGACGCAAAGACTGTCCGAGATGCGACACTAAATTCGGACTTTAGCGTCAAGAGTATAAAAAAGTCCAAAAGACAAAAGAATCCTGCACCTCCCTTTACAACATCAACGCTTCAGCAGGAAGCAAACCGCCGTATGGGATACCATTCCGAGCGTACAATGAGAATAGCACAGGAGCTTTATGAAGGTATAAACCTCGGTTCTCTCGGAACACACGGTCTTATTACCTATATGAGAACAGACTCTTTGAGAATTTCCGAAACAGCACAAGATGCTGCAAAGCTTTATATTACGGAAAAATTCGGAGAACAGTATTGTCCGAAAACTCCCAGAGTATATAAGACAAAGAAGAATGTTCAGGATGCTCACGAAGCAATAAGACCTACCGATTTGAAGCTTGAACCTGAACTTATAAAGGAATCACTTTCGCCGGACCAGTATAGAATCTACAAGCTTATCTTTGACAGATTTGTTTCAAGCCAGATGGAATCTGCGGTACTTGATACGGTAAGTGCGGAAATTGAAAGTGCAGGATACATCTTCAGAGCCAGTGGATATACGGTTAAATTCCCCGGCTTTATGGCACTTTACGAAGAAAAGACGGATGACGAGGATGAAAACGATAAGGAAGCAGGGCTTCCGCCGATGTCTGAGGGGGATGTATTAAAGCTTTCAGAGCTTTCACCTGTTCAGCACTTCACCCAGCCTCCCGCAAGATTTACGGAAGCATCCCTTGTAAAACTGCTTGAAGATAAGGGCATAGGAAGACCATCAACCTGGGCAACAATCATTACTACAATTATTTCAAGAGGCTATGTGGAAAGAGACGGCAAAAACTTTGTTCCAACATCTCTTGGTGAGGTTACAACACAGCTTATGTGTGATAACTTCAGGGATATTGTGGATTATGACTTTACTGCAAGAATGGAAGATAACCTTGACGATGTTGAAAACGGCGACAGGGAAATGAATCAGGTTCTCAGTGATTTCTATGTGAAGTTTGAAAAGGACCTTGAAAAAGCAGAGAAAGAAATAGAAAAAGGCAATTACAAGGTAGCGGCAAAGGAGACAAACATTATCTGCGAAAAGTGCGGAAGCCGTATGGTGATAAAGAACGGTAGATTTGGTAAATTTGCTGCTTGCCCCAATTATCCCGAATGTAAAAACACAAAGCCCATTGACGCAGACGGCAATCTTCTGAAGGTCGAAGAAAAGCCTTCCCAGGAGGAAGTGAAGTATGCTCCGGACGATGTGAGATGCGAAAAGTGCGGAAAGCGAATGGTTATAAAGAAGGGAAGATTCGGAAGCTTTTTTGCCTGCGAAAATTACCCTGAATGTAAAACTACAAAGGCAATTGCAAAGGATACGAATGTAAAATGTCCCCTTTGTGGTTCAAAGATAGTAATAAAGCACGGCAGAAAGAAAACAGTGTTCTACAGCTGTGAAGGCTACCCCAACTGTAAATTCTCTACCTGGGATATACCGCTTGAGGAAAGCTGTCCGGAATGCAACGGACTTCTGCTTCGCAAAAAGGGCAAGGAAAGCGTATACTGCTACAACGAAAAATGCACATATAAGAAATGATTACCGTATTTAAACCGAAAGGAAAAAAGACGATATGAAAATAATTATAGATTGTATGAGTGGAGATAATGCACCGGAGGAAATTATCAAGGGTGCTGTTGAAGGCGCAATTGAAAGTAATGTTGATGTAATTCTTGTGGGCGATGAGGTCATTATAAAAAATGTTCTTCGTGACCTTCCCACAGAAAAGGCAGATATTGAGATTTATCATACAGATGCAGAGCCTCTTACCATGGAGGATGAGCCTGCAAGCGTTATGCGTGAAAAGAAGGACTCTTCAATGGCAGTGTCCCTTCGACTTCTTGCGGATGGTACAGGTCACGCACTTATAAGTGCCGGAAATACCGGTGCACTTTTCACCGGTGCGACTCTTATCGTTAAGAGAATCAAGGGTATAAGACGCGCAGCGCTGGGTGCTATTCTCCCGCCATTTGCAGGAAACCCTATGATGATTGCCGATGCCGGTGCAAATACCGATGTTACTCCGGAAAACCTTTGCGAGTTTGCTGTTATGGCAAATATGTTTATGGAAAAGGTTATGCATGTTGAAAATCCGAGAATCGGACTTATAAACAACGGTGCAGAGGAGCATAAGGGCACAGAGCTATACAGAAATGCCCACGCTATGATGAAGGAATATGATTTCAACTTTGTGGGAAATGTTGAGGGCAGAGATTTTCCGCAGGGAGCGTGTGAAGTACTTGTATGCGATGGCTTTACGGGAAATGTAGTTCTTAAACTCTGCGAGGGCTTCGGTCAGTTTATGAAGGCTCAGCTGGGTGGTATTTTCAAGAGCAATGTGATTTCAATGGCATCCTCACTGCTTGTTCTTCCCCAGATAAAGAAACTTAAGAATACTATGGACTACCATAAATACGGCGGAGCGCCCTTCCTTGGAATTTCAAGACCTGTTATCAAAGCCCACGGCTCTTCAAAGGCGAACAGTATAAAATGCTGTATTGCCCAGGCAAAGGAATATGCACTTTCCGGAATAATTCAGGAATATGCAAAAATGGCGGCAAACCCCGAAGCATATAAAAAAGTTCGGGAGACAACAGAGTCTGAAAGCGAAGAAACAGCAGTAAACAAATGAAAAATATGAAAGGCAATGATATATGAGCGATAATGTTTATCCGCTTGAGCTGTCACTGCTCGAAGAAAAAATAGGATATGTTTTCAAAAATAAACATCTTGCAGTAACCGCCCTTACTCATTCCTCATACTCAAATGAAATGAGAACAAAGAACATAGGTGCAAAATGCAATGAGCGAATGGAGTTTCTGGGAGATTCTGTGCTGTCAATAATCACATCCGAATATATTTTCGGTAAATACACAAAGTTTCCGGAGGGCGAGCTTACAAAGATACGTGCAAACTCCGTTTGCGAATCGGCACTTTTTGAGTACGCAGGTGAAATCGCACTTGGCGACTATATGTATCTTGGTCACGGCGAGGAAAGAAGCGGTGGAAGACATCACAAGGCAATTCTTGCAGATGCCTTTGAAGCTTTTCTTGCCGCAATCTACCTTGATGGTGGTATGGACAAGGCAAGAGAATTTCTTATGCCGTACATAATAAATAAAACGGACAGGCTTATTAAGGAAGGCAGACGCGAGGACTATAAGAGTCATCTTCAGCAGTTTGTGCAGAGAAGCCCCGGTGATATTCTTGAATATGTACTTGTGGATGAAACCGGTCCTGCCCACGATAAATGTTTTTATTTTGAAGTAAGACTTAATAACAATGTTATAGGTCGCGGAAAGGGAA
>JAFWWX010000413.1 GCA_017517985.1 Clostridia bacterium
AATCTGAAGAATGGTGTGAAATGAATAATGCCGAGCTTTCTATGTACCGTGAAGCAGTTAAAGCCGGAAACTTTATGGCTATGCGTCAGGTTTCTTGGAATGTGGCAGACAACGGCAACTCACAAAAAGCTGCAAGACTTTTGGAGCTTTGTGATGAAGCTCGTGAAGAAGGCAGAAAGATTATTGTATTCTCCTTTTTCAGAAATACAGTCAACCGTGTAATGACTCTTTTGGGAGACAGATGTATCGGTCCAATTACGGGTGATATTTCACTTCAAAAAAGACAAGAGCTGGTAGATGAATTTACTGCTGCACCTCAAGGAAGTGTTTTGGTATCTCAGGTGCAGGCAGGCGGTACAGGACTTAACATTCAGGCGGCAAGTGTTGTAATCTTCTGTGAGCCGCAGATAAAGCCTTCCATTGAGGATCAGGCGATGTCAAGAGCTTACAGAATGGGACAGACAAGAAATGTTGAAGTCAGAAGACTTCTGTCCGATGAATCTGTCGATGAAAGAATACTTGAAATATTAAAAACAAAGCAGGAGATTTTTGATAAGTTCGCAGATGAATCTGTTGTTGCAACGGAAGCTGAAGAACTGACAGAAAGTGCAATATCTGCTCAAATCATCAAAGAAGAAAAGAAACGACTTGGAATTACAGAATAAAAAAATAATCATATAAGGAGGAAAAACAAATGAACAACAAAGAATACACAGTAACCCTTTCAAAAATACCTGAAAATCTTGCAGAGCTTAAAGCTATGCCCGAAGGTGCTCTCAAAGAACCACAATATACTGCGGCACTTACCGTAGCAGCTTTCTGCGTATATCCAAAAGATAAGGAAGCCTGCTTTGAAATGCTGACATATCTTTCAGGTCCTCGTGGCTTGTCTGTAATGGATAAGCAGTTTATAGCTGACAGATTCAGAGATAAGGATTATGTTCCCCGTTCATACTTTGCAGGTGCTACCCCTGATAACAACTATGAACCGAGCGAGCCTCTTACAATTAAATTCTTTGAAAATCCGTATGCAAGGCAGAATATTGATGAGGGTTATCTTACTTTACAGGTAGAATCCGGTGGCGCTGATTCGCCCCGTCAGATAAGACTTCGCACGAAGCCGTCAACAGGTGAATGGTTCTTGTGGGAGCAGTTTATATTATCGGACATAAGACCTCCGAAAGCGGCTGATCCGTGGGCGTAAGGAGCGAATGATATGAAAAAATACATTTTATTATTGCTTGTATTTGTCCTCATAGTTGCCATAACCGGATGTTCAAAAAAGCCTGTAAGTAACAATGGAAATGATGTTGAAACTCCGGGATTGACATTATCAAGAGAGGGCGAAGAAGCACTTTCAGAGCTTCAGGAGAAAATCAGTGCAGACGGAAAGCTCCTTGGTGTTGCCTACCTTGGCTTTATTGATTATGATATAAAGTTTGATATGGAAGAGTTCAAAAAGCAGGAACATATCAAAGCACTTCCGCTTATAGAAAACATATACGAATATGCCGAAAATGAGGGGTATAGAATTTATGCAATCGTTCCGGCAGATAATCAGGTAACCATTACCGTATGTAAATGTGAATTTGGTGAAGAATATTTGCCTTATGACGGCGAAGAGCTTATCAAAGCAAACGGACCAATTCTTGTAAGAGGCAATGTCAGCGATACAATTCCGAACCTTTATGTAATAGCCAAAAAAGGCTCTGAAAAGGTGGAATATACTCCGGTGCAGTCAGGTATGGACGGAAGACTTGAAAACAGCGAAAACAAAGTTTATGATTTCACACCGTATGATTTTATGGCTGAGTTTTCTGCCTATGACAGAGTCCCCGATGCGGTGTTCTGCGGTAGTTGG
>JAFWWX010000068.1 GCA_017517985.1 Clostridia bacterium
CTCCTTGTCTGATTTAATTCTATCAGAAGGCTTAAATAAGTTCCCGTTATTATGTGCGAATAGTAATCGGATTTATAAATTCTTCTTCAAATCCTCATAAGCCTCAATCAGCCATTGATGAGGCATCACCAACAAGTTGTTATCAAATTGATATTTGATATAAAGGTAACAAGCTTCATCCAATGCTTCTATTGTTGCACTTTTTAATAAACCATCGCATGAAGGCACGCACTTCTGGTCCCAAGATATCTTATCTGCAATAAAAATAACCTTGTCATACACACTTGCGTTTTTTCTTAAAGTTGTGTGACATTCAATCGCATTCAGAATATCCGAATCGGTAATATCAAATTCTTCTTGTGCAACTATTCTTGAAACTCTTTGATGCAGCAGAGCGTTATACTTTTCTTCTGCAGGGTCTATTTCCAAACCACGTGCTTTTGCGAAATTGTACATTTCTTTCGGAGTCATAATTCCACTAATATCGTGAAGCAAAGCCGCAAGTTTTATCTCATCAACATCAAGATTATATACCTTTGCCAATTCAATTGCTATACTTGCTACATCTTCCACATGCTTTAACACATCAGCTTTATTGTTATCTAAATACTTATTTTTGATTAAATCAATTACATCATAATTTCTCATAACTATCACCTAACAGATTCTCATAGCTTTATCTTCGTAATTTTTATGAAGTTATTATACAGTAACTGTCCGAATAAAGCAACCTCACCTCAGCCATATATGACCAAGGTGATGTTTGCTATATTATCGTTCTCCAAATTTTAAGAATGCTTTTTTAAACGCACCTATTTTGCGTGAAGATGTGTAAACCGGATATTCTGTACCTCTGTATTTTACCTTTACCCACTCTTTTGTAACCTCATCGACATAATTAAGATTTACAATAAAACTATGATGCGGTTGTGCAAATGATTTTAAATCGAGAATATTTTTCCAATATGTTAACGATTTGTTAGTTTCTACTTTTTTATTAATTAAAAACAGTATAGACTTTCTGTCTTCGATTGCTATGTAAAGAATCTCGTGCGGATAAATTCTGCAAACACCCTTATTGATTGTTTGTACAATAATTCCAGAGTTGCAACAATGCCTTTTACAAGTGTTTTCTCCACCTGTGAAATCAATACAAAATCTATCACACCCGCAACATTCGAGCAGATTATATGCAATATCATTTTGCTCCATAAATTCAATCAGTTTAGCTTTGGTTGCTTCCTTTTCTGTCGCATTGCATACTAACGAATCCATAAAATTACCTTCCTCATTTATAATTTAGAAATTAACCTTTATATATAAATGACGAAAATCGCGAAATGTTACGCAAAAATTTTAAGTTTTTTTAAGTTTCTACTTTTTGCACAAGCAAAAAGGTGTTAAATTGTGCAAAATTACGACAGAAAACGACAAAAACCGCATTGGAGTTGTGGGCATGACTCCAATACGGTTTTCTTTTTATGCTTTATTTGATTTTGATTGAATGGGGTTTATGCTTTATTCTCTGCGTAATACTGTGCCTGTGCGTTCCAGAGTTCGCTGTATTTGCCGTTGGGGTTTTCGAGGAGGTTTTCGTGTGAGCCGTCCTGAATCAACTGACCGTTATCGAACACGAGGATTCTGTCACAGAAACGGCAGGATGACAGACGGTGAGAGATATAAACCGCTGTTTTATCCTTGACCATATCATTGAAACGTGAATAGATTTCGTGTTCTGCTATGGGGTCGAGCGATGCGGTGGGTTCGTCGAGAATAACGAATGCCGCATCTTTATAGAGTGCTCTTGCGATTGCAAGTTTCTGTGCTTCACCGCCGGAGATTTCAACGCCGTCTTCTTCAAAATCTTTGTAAACGGGAGTTTTGAGTCCTTTCGGCATAGCGTTTACCCTTTCAAGCATACCCGCTTTTTCAAGCGATGACCATACTTTTTCTTCGTTATAATCGACACTTGCCGCAACGTTCTCTCCAACAGAGAATGAGAACAATTTGAAATCTTGGAATACAACAGAAAACAGCTTCAGATAATCTTCATAATCATATTTCTGAATATCTATGCTGTTAAGTGTTATGTATCCTTCTGTGGGGTCATAAAGTCGGCAGAGCAGTTTTATCATTGTTGTTTTACCGCTTCCGTTCATACCGACAACTGCAATTCTGTCACCGACCTTGAATTTAAGGTTGAGGTTTTTAATCGCATATTTATCGGTACCCGGATATTTGAAGCTGACATTGTGGAACTCAATGTCGTACTTATTATCCATTCGTTTTTCTGTGGGGATAGTGCCGTAATGCATTTCGGTGGGAATATCAAGGTATTCAAAGAACAGCTCAAGAAAATCATTGTTTGCGCGAAGATCAGCAATAGCCATTGCAAAGAGAAATGTTGCCGAAGCAATTTTTGAAACACACCATTGATATTTGACAAAACTACCAAGACCGAAAGATCCTATATAAACTTTTATTGCCACATAGAGATATGTCAATGCTGTCATTGCAACCCAAAAGCCGTTATGCCACATACCTTTTTTCTTTTCATTGTTAAACCAATCGTTCTTATGGGTTTTCCATTCATTATAAAAAACATCCGAAGAATAATTGACAAGTTTTTGCTGAGAAAAAATTCTGACATCCTTGCCCGTCTTACTATCGTCAAGATAATCGTTAAGATAGTAATGCAAAAGTCTGCCTGAATAGGAGCATTTTTTCATATTATCAGCAATCAAATGACTGTACTTGCCGTTAGCCTTGTAATCAAAAAATGTCAATCCAGCAATGATTACAAAGAAAAGCAAAGTAGCGACAGGAGAATCAATAAACTTTTGGAAGCCCGAAAGAATTCTGTCCGAGTGCATAAAAAACATTTCAAGTGAAACCCCGAAAGCAAGAATGCCACGCCAGAAAGCATTAAAGAATGTGACAAGTCTGCCAACAAGTCCACTGAACCTTGCTGTGTCTCCACTGCTATCGGTTATTGTCTGTCGCATTGCCTTTATTTTTGAATCTTCCATGTTTTTATAATCCATTGAAAAATTCTTTTCATTGAGCAGCATTTCCTCCCATTTGTTTGCAATTATATGAAACGAACGAACTTTTCGCCAGGATTTATCACGGATAATGCGGAAAATAATTTCCAAGGAGTAGCAAGAAATCAGAATTATAAGTTTCTTTATATCTCTGTTACCAACAAGTTCATCAATAATAGCCGCCGTTATATAATTTGATGCTACATATGTTGCGGCATAACAGAACGAGAAAATATTTATGTGTAAAAGCAGGTGCGGTGTTGAAGTGTTTATTAGCTTGATCGCACGACTAATAATCAGATAGTCTTGCTTAAGTGTGCGTTTGTTACTCTTGTTGGTCATTTTTCGCAGCCTCCTCTCTGTAATATTTGCTCTGAATGCCGTACATTTCAGCGTATTTGCCGCCAAGGCTCATAAGCTCATCGTGAGTCCCAATTTCAGCAATTCGGTTTTCATCGAGCAAAACTATTCTGTCGCAAAATCTTGTTGATGAAAGTCGGTGAGAAATATAAACTGAAGTTCGATTTTGCGAAATTTGGCTGTATCGAAGATAGATTTCATTTTCAGCAATAGGGTCAAGTGCGGCAGTAGGCTCATCCAAAATAAGAATGGGGGCATCCTTATAAATTGCTCTTGCAAGCAATAGTCTTTGTGTTTCGCCGCCTGACAGTTCAACCGCATTTTCGTTAACGGTTTTTACAAGAAGAGTGTTTTCTTTTTGAGGAAGCGCTTGAATCTTTTCGTAAAGACCTGCTTTCTTTATACAGTCAGAGAATTTTTCTCGGTTGCTTTCACCCTCCGGCAACATAGAAACATTTTCAAGCACAGTGCAAGGCATGAATCGTGGGTCTTGAAAAACTGCAGATATCGCCTTGTAATAATCATCACGATTAAACTCGGTTATATCCGTTCCGTTGATAAGCACTTTACCCTCTGTCGGTCTGTAAAGTCCGCAAATGATTTTAACGAGCGTAGTTTTGCCTGCTCCGTTCACTCCGACAAGGGCAAGATTTTCACCTTTTCGTAATTTTAGATTTATCTTTTTAAGTACTTCTTTATCGCTTTCAGGATAGGTGAACGAAACATTTTGAAGCTCTATTTCATACGGTTGCTCTGCAGGTAAAGACTTTCCGCCGCTGTTTCTTGCCGTGTTTTTTATATCAAGAAATTCACGCATATTGTTGATTTCCATGTTCACCTGAATATTTCCTACGACAACATTACCTATTTCAGTTACATATGCCGCAAATTCTGTTACTGTAAACACATAAAGAACAAGCTCGGTTTTTGAAATATTTCCGTGAAGCATCGAATAAACAATATAGATAAAAATTCCTATTTCTATACCAACGCTAAGTACAAGCGAAATCATATCGGTGCAGAAATAATAAAAATACATCTTCTGAGTCCAGAATTTTCTTTCACCAATGAAATATTCGCTCATATGTATCAAATATTCACGTAATTGATAGAGCCTGACATCCTTTGCCGCAG
>JAFWWX010000414.1 GCA_017517985.1 Clostridia bacterium
AACATGAGTGAAAAAACAATACTTATAATCGAAGACGAAAAACCTATTTCGGATATACTTAAATTCAATCTTGAAAAAGAAAATTTCAAAACTGTTCAGGCTTTTGATGGAGAAGATGGTCTTACAGTTGCTAAAACAGATGAATTTGACCTTATTTTACTTGACGTTATGCTTCCTAAAATGGACGGTTTTCAGGTTTTAAGAGAACTAAGAGCAAACAAAATCAATGTACCTATAATTCTTGTAACTGCAAGAGAAGACGAAATTGATAAAGTTCTCGGATTGGAACTTGGTGCCGACGATTACATAACAAAGCCATACAGTGTTCGCGAACTTGTAGCAAGAGTTAAAGCGAACTTAAGACGAAGTGTATCAGAAGCCTTTATTGAAAAAGAAAATGATAATTCTTCCCTTCTTACTTTTGACAGGCTTACAATTAACTGTGAAAGATATGAAGTTACAAAAGACGGCAAACTTATAAATCTTACAAAAAGAGAATTCGAACTTCTTGAATTTCTTGCAAGAAAACCTGAAAAAATTGTTTCAAGAGAAGCATTGCTTGAACAGGTATGGGGTTATGAATATCTCGGAGATTTAAGAACAGTTGATGTTACAGTAAGAAGATTAAGAGAAAAAATTGAAGATGATTCTTCAGAACCGGAATATATTGTAACAAAACGTGGTTTAGGCTATTATTTTAAAGGAATTAAATAATTATGTTAAAAAGTATTCAGCAGAAATTAGTTTTGATTTTTGCGCTCATTATAATTGCTATAATGTCTGTGCTTGGTACCTTTCTTATCAATAATATCACTATGTTTTATCACACTCAGTTCAAAGATCAGATGAATTCTGTTTTTGATCAGACATTGATAAGTCAGATTGAAGCTGCCAGTAAAACAGACAATGCCGTCGAAGAAATAAATATTATTCTTGATGCGTTTTCAGGAAATATAGGAACCGACTCCTACAGAAATTATTATATACTTGACGGTAAAAACGGAAACGATTTATCTAAAAAAGAATCTATTGAAAAAACTGCCGTTATTGCAGAAGCGATGACCGGAAAGTTAAGTATTCTTACCGAGCCTTCAAGTCCAAAAATGGAATATGCAATTCCTATTCCCAAACACAACTCCCCTGACTATATTATATATATAGTCGACACAAAAAATGAGATGACCGATGTTATAAGAAACATGCTTACCATGGTGCTCCAGGCTCTGCTTTTAGGAGTGCTTATAGCAACACTGCTTGGCATTTTCTTATCCAGAACTATATCCAAGCCGATCAACACTCTTACACAGCATGCAGAAAAGCTTGCCGAAGGGGAATTCGAAACAGTTGTTACCGTTAAAGAAAATGATGAAATAGGTATCCTTTCAAACACATTCAAATACATGTCAGAGGCTCTTAAATCAAGCGTTAACGACCTCGCAATAGAAAAAAACAAACTCGAAACAGTTATGCAGTATATGTCTGATGGTATTATAGCTTTTGACTCAGAGGGAAACGCAATAGTTATAAACCCTGCTGCAAAATCACTTCTTGATATAAAAGACGAAAAAGATATACGCTTTGATGAATATTTCACCAAATTCTTTGATGACCTTTATATAGGTGATTTCATTTATCTTGATAAAAACAAAACAGAGCAAAGAACTATTAAACATAACGGCTTATCTTTAGAGCTTACTATAAGTTCGTTTAAGCTGGATAATGAATTAAGCCGTGGTGTTATGGTAGTTGTTCAGGATATTACAAAGAAAGAAAGTATCGAAAATTCACGACGCGAATTTGTTGCCAATGTTTCTCACGAGCTTAAAACTCCAATCACAACAATCAAAACATATATTGAAACTATTATGGAAAACGAGCTTGACAAGGAAACTGAAAACGGATTTTTAGAGGTTGTCAACAAAGAGTCGGACAGAATGACAAGACTTATCGCAGACCTTCTTACTCTTTCAAAACTTGATAATAAAATCATTCTTGCAAACAGAGAATATTTTAATGTTTCAGAGCTTATTGTAAATATCATAAACAATATGAAAATGGAAGCTGAAAAATATAACCACAAGCTTAACTACAATGAAATGAATGAGCTTCCGCTTATATTTATGGATCGTGACAGATTAGAGCAGATTTTAATAAACATTATTTCAAACTCTATCAAATATACCCCTGAGAACGGGCAGATTGATGTGTTTACACGTGCTATATACGGAAACATTTATATTAAGATTAAAGATAATGGTATAGGTATTCCTAAAAAGGATTTAGAAAGAATTTTCGAAAGATTCTATCGTGTTGACAAAGCGCGTTCGAGAGAACAAGGCGGAACAGGGTTAGGACTTGCAATATCCAAAGAAATGATTAATGCATTTGGTGGAGATATTTATATAGAAAGTGAGCCTAATGTAGGAACTGAAGTGTGTATTGTTATTCCGGTTGACGGCAAACGAGTTGACAATGAAATTGATGATATGGAAACCTTTAAAGACATGAATAACTAAAAAATACACTCATAAAGAGTGTATTTTTTAGTTATAGTGATTAGTGATTAATGATTAGTGATTAATTAAGGTATAAATCCGTGAACGGATTTATGATTTTAATAATCGGCAACGCCGATACCACAATTTTGCACTCTGCATTCTGAATTCTGCATTTGCGGAGCACAGCACTCTGCACTTTACATTTGAAAAGTTTCATTTGTTTGGAATGTATCTTTTTTTCCTTTCCAGGTATAATTTAGTGTATTTAACGCATAAACTATACATGAAAGGATGATGACCTATGAAAAGCTTTTATGAAATAGTTTTAAAAAAAATTATGAAAAAACCAATTTCAGAAGAAGAAATTATTATAGAAAGTATAAATAATGCGTTAATAGAATTAAACTATGCAAAAAATAATTTTGATATGGTTGTAGGTGCAGATAATGTTGAGTTAGCAATTTTAGAGCTTAATACTGCAGAAAAAAGATTTGAAAATCTAATAAAAGAGGCAAAACACAAAGGATTAAACCGACTAAGCGGAACAGACAGAATCTTCGGAGATCTTCCGACGCTTGAATAGTGTTAATTTCTCTAATATAACTCAACTTATTGCTGTTATCACACTTACTGTTTTTATTCTTGTTATTTTTATAAAACCAATTCTCTATACTTCAAGATTTATTATAAGAAGTGCTTTATTCTCTTTTTTAATGTTTATTTTTAACATTATAACAGGACCTTTCGGATTTACTGTAGGTATAAATCTTATTACTTCTTCTCTGTGTGGATTTTTAGGGTTTTACGGAGTTGTTATTACTTATATCGCGAGGATATTATATTGATTTTTTTATAAATGAAATCCTATGACTGAAAAGTCATAGGATTTTACTTTTTACTATATAAACTCATTTTTAGTTATGTATTTTGCATAAAACTCTTCATAAGTTATTCCTTCATCATGGATTATCTTTGCGACTTCAGTACCGACATATCTGTAATGCCATGGTTCATAAGAATACCCGGTAATCCATTCTTTACCTTTCGGATACCTTAAAATATATCCATATTCATGTGCGTGGTTCTGGAGCCACTTGAATTCGTTGGAATATTCAAACGAAACCTTTGTAGAACTTATATCTACTGCAAGACCTGTCTGATGTTCTGAAAAGCCCGGTCTTGCAGAATAATTATCTGCGTTTATCTTTCCTGTTGTTCTTACTCTGTTATTATACAGATTTCTCTGGTAGTCTTCAGTCCTGTATGCCGAAACAACTCTCATTGAAAGCCCTTCTTTTCTTGCAGCATCCGCCATTTCAACATACTTTTCATAAGCGGAACCTGCAAGTAAATATTGCTTTCCATCATTTGCAGTATATGCCTTATTCATATTAACAAGGTTATACTGTGTAAAACTCACAGGGAGCTGGTTATATTTATTAACCAACACCAAAAGAAGATACGGATCTTTGATGGTAGCCACATCTTCATAAAAAGGTTTATCCAGACCAATATTTACTCTGAAAATAACATCTTCAAGACTGCGATCGGGATTTTCGCCATGATATTTTATGTATTGTTGAAATTTTTCAGGATGAAAATCACTGCTTTTACAAACATCAAGTATGTCTTTCACAACTTGATGATAGTTCATATTAAAAAATACTTTTTGAATATTTATATGTTGATTATCATATAAAATTCCATCTGTACATAAAGCTGATGCCAGCATATCTACAGGTATATATGTTATCTTATTTAGTGTAAAAGATCGATTGAAAGCTTCTTTTTCAATTCCGTTTACACTAACCACACTGCTTCCGACAATATGCCGTATCATATCTCCATCACGCGACAAAGCCAGAATCTGACAATCGCGCTCTCTGAAAAACACATATGCTCCCAATTTTTCAAAAACCATTCTTAAGGGAACATAATGTGTATCGTTATATATAACAGAATTATAATCAGTTATATCTCCGTTTATTTCAATGACAAATCCTTGTTGAACATCAAAATCCTGAGAGAATGCTCCTGTGTTTAATAAAGTTGTTAAAAATATAATACATACTACAATTATTACCAGATGTTTTTTCATAAAAACGCTCCATGTTTCATTTTTATAAATTTTTCTTAGCTGTGTTGATTGAGGAGATGAAAAGTTTGTAAATAATTCCGCATTCATTGCAAATTCCATAGATAAGTCTCTTACTTTATTATTCTTCACAAGTATCATCTCATGATAAATTATATCACAAATTAAAAATAATTCAACAATGAAATCGTTCACTTTGTTCACGATGAAATCCAAAGAAGTTTGGATGAAATCTTCGGCTTGCAGCCTCAGATGAAATTAAATCCGTCTTTAATCCACCGAAGACGATTTCATCTGCGAAGCAGATTTCATCAATCGAAGATTGATTTATTCAGTCGTTAGACGGATTTAGTTGAAAAAAGCATCAATCTTGTATCAAAATTGATGCTTTTTTCTGGTGCGAGTGTTCATAATAGATGCAGATTCATTTTCACATACCCTTTCCATTTCAGGATGCTCACATTATCGTTAAAGTTCAATTATCACTATACTCTCTTAACACCAAGTCCGCTTTGAATTGCTATTAACTGACCGAATTTTCCCTGCATCATTTCTGTAAAGGCATCATCTTTTGGATTGTTTTCGCCATCACGAATTACTGCGTAATAGTTTGTTTTATATGGATAGGTTCCATTAGAAATTGTTTCTTCGGTTGGTGCTATTCCGTCTTTGCTCAAGAATTTCAAATCAAGAGGACCGAGAACAGAGAAATTAACCAGGTAATAATAGAACAGTATATACCATAGCATAACACTATTATTTTAATTTAAATTGAATATTTCTTAACTCAACCCACTTAGATTCTTTTCCTCCAGGGAAACTACAAAGAGCAAATCCATTTTTCCTTTCAAGAATTTCAACAACTTCGGTAAATTCTTGAACAGAATGTTTGCTATTTGACGATGCTGAGTTATACAAATGAGAGCCACTTGCTACTCTACCGTGATTAGCAGTCAAAAAAAGTTTTTCATCAAACGAAACACTATCTAATTTTATATATCCCTCTGTGGGAGGAATGCTCATAACCGGCAACTGAACATAATAACTGTCGTTCGATTCATAGAAAACATAAACCAAATCATTTGCTTTAACATCGGTTATTTTTTCTTTTTGACTTGCATCAGCAAAAAGCACTTCATCTCTAATAAGAATTCCTGTTTGCCCTTTATATTCTACCATTTTATCTACAAGTATATTATAATACTCAGAAGTTTCACTCGTTCCATCCTTATAGTCAAACACGAACTGTAAATGTCCTGTTGTTGCATCTTTTGGGAATTGAATCTTCATTCCTAAAGTCTGTGCCATAGTACGATATGAAAAAGGCGCTTTGATTTTTCCTATTTCTTTTTTATACTCATCCATTTCTGTGCCTGTTGGAGTAAAATATGCTGTAACAGAGGTTGGGTAAGGTTCTTTGCCAACATCAAACCAGGAAAAACTTGCGGATATTATTTGCGGAACTCTGTACCAGTTACCTAATTTTTCAATCCTCCTCTCATAAGGGGTACAATCATAGAAAAATATTTCCTTTAAGGTGTCATTGCTTATTTCCTTAACAGAACGCACAATCCAAATTCCATGCTCACTCTTATCTTCCGGTTTAAAAAGTTCTACAGTGTATCGCTTATCGCCTATATCGTATGTTCCTACACAACCCTCTCCATCGCCTGCAAAATAAGTCAATTTTCCATTCTCAATTGATTCTCCCATGCCAGATAGGTACATCTGCATAACCTGCTCATAATCTAATCTCCACGGAAAATGTCCGTTATTTACTTGTCTTTGCAGGTCTTTAATTTGAGCATACGACATATTTTCTGCATTAGTTATAACTGGGGTGTCAATATCATTTATTAACGAAAAGGTTGATTCAATATGAGTTATACCCTTAGACATTCTCTCATATTCATCTGCAAAAACAACATCTTCCTTATCATTGCTTGCCACCGTAGGGTACTGAACATCTGTCGGTCTGCCAACTATGTAAGCATAATCCTGATTTTGCCATACAACTGTCTGATTACCCAGCATATTCAAAGTTGATTCAAGAGTTTCATCTGGTTCTCGATAAATAGAACAGATTGCACCTGTACCTTCATATTTTTTTGCAATCTCAGAATGCTTCAGCACTACATATCCATCATCTTCCGATGTTTCATCAGCAACATATTTCCCAAGCCAATACATAGGAATTTCAAACTGAATATTCATTGTTTCGTTCTTATATAGTGTACTTCCGAAGATATCGTAGTTATTTGCATCTATGAAGATATATTCTATAAATTCATACGGGATATAGAGTGTGCTGTTTTTAGCTTCAGGTGCAGTTTTAGTTTCTCTTGTTGCACTTGCACCAATCAACGATTCATAATAAATTTCATTCTTTCCAAGGCTAATCCTGTAATTGTCATTTGCCCCCGGAATTTTAATAACTGCTTCATTAAAGTTTTTTTCACATTCTGCACCAAGTTTTTGACATAGTTCTTCTAACGGGAAGAATGCCATTGTTTGAGTGCTAAACCCTGTCGGTAGCGTTTCCGAAAATATATAAGGATCATTTTGGAAGCTGATAATTTCTCCGTTAAATGTAAGCTTTATGTCACTATTAACTGTTGTGTCGTCCTGTCTGTTAACTGCTACCCAAATAGAAACACAGATTATTGACACTATTATAACAGCAAACACAGCCAACGCTATGAATTTCGATGTCTTTCCGTTTTTAGAGCGAATCTTTGAAAAGCGGTTTTGAAGTTTTTTCTTATCCATGCTCATTTTTGTTGTAAACATTTTTTCGAGCATTGCGTTTCCCTCCTTGTTTATCGTTAGGTAGTCAAATCAAGTATTTCTTCGGAGTCAATTCCAAAATAACCTAACATTTCAGAATTATCTCCATCACTGTAATCGTAATATGTGCCATTAGATACAAACACCGCACAACTATCCGTTGCAAGTGTAACCATACCTTTTTCTCCGTCTTGGTTCGTTAAAACAAGTATGCCTTTGATCGGACAATCTGTAGCTCCTTTGATTATTTTTGCATTAGTGAGCATTTGTTCTATTTTTTCGAGATTACTTCTTACCAAAATGGGATATACCGCGCCATTAATCATAAGCTCTGCATGTGTTATATTCTTTATATCCTGTGGGTAAAATTCATTTTGTGGCATATCAGGATTGTTTAACATATTTACAAAATATTTATGCTCATCCAATGTAATATCTATATAGAATACAAGTTCAAATTTAT
>JAFWWX010000415.1 GCA_017517985.1 Clostridia bacterium
CATAAAAAACATTGTCAAGTATGGTAATAAAAAGGTTACAAAAAATTGTTCAAAAGAATATTGTATATGAAATTTGAAAAATCAACAATATAATTTAAAAAAGTACTTGCTTTTTTTGTAGATTTATAGTAAAATATATTAGTATAATTGGGTTGTTATAACAATATTCGGTTAATTATTTTAAGGAATGGGCGTATGTCAGAAAAAATTGTAAGAATAATCAATCCCGACACAATCAGGAATATACTTGGAAGTTTTGACTGTAATTCGGATATTATTGAAAAAGAGCTTGGCGTAACAATATCTGCTCTTGAAGACGGAATTAAAATTTCAGGTGCAGATTCTGAGGCTGTGAGAAAAGGTAACGTAGCTGTAGAGTATCTTTCAAGAATGGCGGAATTTAACCCTAATCTTGGCGAGCAGAATATAAGATATGTTCTAGGTATGGTTGTTGACGGTGAGGAAAATGAGCTGTCAAAGCTTTCCGGAGATTGTATATGCATAACAAACAAAGGAAAGCCGATAAAGGCTAAAACTGTCGGACAGAAGAAATATGTTGATGCTATTAAGACCAATACAGTTGTATTTGGTGTAGGACCCGCGGGCACAGGTAAAACATTTCTTGCCGTTGCAATGGCAGTAAATGCCCTTCGTGAAAAGCAGGTTGCAAGAATTATTCTTACAAGGCCGGCAGTTGAGGCAGGAGAAAAACTCGGATTTCTTCCGGGAGATTTGCAAAATAAGATAGACCCGTATTTAAGACCTCTATATGATGCATTGTTTGAAATGCTGGGGGGCGAAACCTTTGAAAAATACAAGGAAAAAGGTGTTATTGAGATTGCCCCTCTTGCATATATGAGAGGACGTACCCTTGATGATTCCTTTATAATTCTTGATGAAGCACAGAATACTACACCGGAACAGATGAAAATGTTTTTGACACGTTTTGGCTTTGGCTCAAAAGCTGTTGTAACCGGTGATATAACCCAGATAGACTTGCCTGACGGCAAAAAATCTGGACTTGTTGATGCAATAAAAATCCTGAAAAACATTGAGGGAATAAGAACTCATAGATTTACAGATAAAGATGTTGTACGTCACGCCCTTGTACAAAGGATTATTCAGGCTTATGAAAAGAATGCGCAAGTAAATAACACCACTAATAAATAGATAAGGCAGAGAATATGAAAAATAAAATATATACAAAAAACGAACAAAAAATAATGTCGGTTACGCCGGCAATGCGTGCTCTTGTAAAGCGTGCAATAAATAACGCACTTGAATATGAAGAGGTTGAATTTGACTGCGAGATTTCTGTAACCTTTACAGATAACAACGGTATTCATACACTTAACAGGGATTACAGAGGAAAGGATGCTCCTACCGATGTTCTTTCTTTCCCGCTACTTGAAAATGGTGAAATCGACGAGGATGACATAATTGAGGGCGAGCCTTTGGCACTTGGAGATATTGTCATATCTGTGGAAAAAGCGATAAGCCAGGCAAATGAATACGGACATTCCTTTGAAAGAGAAATATGTTTCCTTACAGTACACTCTGTGCTTCACCTTCTTGGTTATGACCACGAGCAGAGCAAACAGGACGAAGATTATATGAACGAATCCTGTGAAGAAATTCTTGTCGGCATGGGACTTGCAAGAGAGGGTTATGAACAGGAGAAGAAGAGAAAGCAGGAAGAAAAGCTAAATTCAATGCTTAAAAATTCTGCATACGAGGTTAAAAAGACTGCATTTATCGCACTTATTGGTCGACCCAATGTTGGCAAAAGCACTCTTATGAACACAATAATCGGAGAAAAGGTTGCAATTGTATCCAACAAACCCCAAACTACACGAAACAGAATAACCGGTATATATACACAGGGCGACAGTCAATATGTATTTCTTGACACTCCCGGTATGCACAAGCCCAAAACAAAGCTCGGTGAGTATATGATGAAATCTGCTGACGAAACACTTTCCGGAACAGATGTGATAGTTTATATGGTGGAATCCGGTCAGATTCCTGAAAAGGCAGATATGCAGATTGTTGAGAAAATAAAGCATGCGAATATTCCGACACTTCTTGTAATAAATAAGATTGATGCTGGAAAGCGCGATAAGCTACTTCTTACAATAGACAAGTTTTCAAAACTCCACGATTTTATATCTGTTATTCCGATATCCGCTCTTTTCAATGACGGCGTTAATATTGTTATGGATGAACTTAAGCCATACCTTAAAGAGGAACGCTGGTATTTCCCTGATGACCTTATAACAGATATGCCGGAAAGAGAAATATGCTCTGAAATTATAAGAGAAAAGATACTCCGCACCCTTGACGAAGAAATACCTCACGGAACTGCAGTTGTTATAGAGGACTTCAAGGAAGGCTCAAAGCTTATTGAAATAAGAGCTGAAATATACTGCGAAAAAAATGCCCATAAGAAGATTATTATAGGTAAAAACGGTGAAACACTTAAAAAGATTGCTACATATGCAAGAGAGGATATGGAGTCATTCTTCGGACAGAAGGTATATCTCAACCTTTGGGTAAAGGTAAAGGAAAACTGGAGAGACAGCGAACTACACCTTAATCGTCTGGGCTTTAAAAAAGAAAACTAACATTATAAAAGAAAACTAACATAAAGGATTCTTGAAATGGCATATGATTTAACACTTGACGGCATAGTAGTAAAGGAATTGCCGCTTAACGACAACGACAAGCTTCTTACGATAATAACCGGTAAGCGTGGAAAAATGACAGTACTTGCAAAGGGAATAAAGGCAGTCAATAGCAAAAGAGCTGCCGGAGCCAATCTGTTTTGTTATTCCGAATTTTGCTTTGTAAAACGCGATGACCGTCTATGGCTTGATGCAATAGAAGTAAAAGATACCTTTTCCGGACTTTCAGAAGATATTGAAGCTGTAGCACTTGCGTCATATTTCTGCGAAGTCGCATGCGAGGTATGTGTTGAAGAAAGTGATGAATCAGAGATGCTTCGTCTCATTCTTAACTGCCTGTATGCTCTTGCAAATTTGAGAAGCAAACCAAAGTGGATGATAAAAGCGGCATTTGAACTTCAGACAATGTGTATACAGGGATTTGCACCTAACTTTGATTCCTGTGCAATCTGCGGCGCAGATACAAAGTCTATAGCGAAAAACATAATATTCGAGCTTGTACAGGGTGGATTTGTATGTGACAAGTGCAGTATGGATGAGATGTTTGAGCCGTCAAAGGATGGTTATATCATATCAAGAGATACATATGATGCCGTTAAATACATATGTAATTCAACCCAGGGGAAAATGCTATCTTTTACATTGCCGAATTACTCTCAAAAAGAGTTTTCTAAAATATGTGAGCAATATATGATGGTTCATACTGAAAAAAGATTTAAGTCATTAGATTATTATACGAAAAATTTTTGTAAATAAGCCGTATAAAAGAAACTTATTTGCCGAAGTTAAAATTTCAAAAACGGCTTATTTCAAAGGTTGAATATAAAACTATTTACACAGCACACCTGGTGCTATATTTGAAAGGAAATATGAATACAAACTTTGAAGAAAGCAGAATCTTTACTTCCGATTCTGTAAACAGTATATCCTTTGACGGTTTTAAACGTGCTGTCAGGACGCTTGAATTTGATAAGATATTGAATATGCTTGCTGACTGTGCGCCCTTCGAAGGATGTATTGAAGTAATAAATTCAATAACTCCTTCAGTCTCCCGTGATTTTATTGTCACAATGCAGAAGCAAACAACAGAGGCAAGAAATCTTGTAAATACTAAAGGAACTCCGTCATTTGGCGGAATAAAAGATATATCAAATGCTCTTTTTCGGGCAGAAAAGGGAGCTTGTCTTAATACTCTTGAGCTTCTTTCTGTAGCTGATGTTTTAAGAGCTGTATCCTCTGTAACCGGTTATTTCGGTCAAAATATCACTCCCGATTCAAGCCTTTACGAATTTTCCTCAAGGCTTGTGCCTAACAAATATCTTTATGAATCAATAACAAATGCGGTAATCGGAGAAGACCTTATTTCCGATACTGCAACAAGTGAGCTTTATGATATACGCCGCAAAATGAAAAATGCGGGAAGTAAAGCCAAGGATTGCCTACAGAGATATGTTTCGGGAGAGTACTCAAAATATCTTCAGGAAAATATTATCACTATGCGTAACGGCAGATATGTAATTCCTGTCCGTGCAGAGTATAAAAATGAGATTAAAGGTCTTGTACACGATACTTCTTCTTCAGGTGCAACACTGTTTATTGAGCCTATGGCAGTTGTTGAGGCAAATAACGAGCTTCGTATGCTTGAAATCAAAGAACAGGCAGAAATTGAAAAGATTTTGTTTCATCTGACAAGTGAGGTTTCAAGATTCTCTGATGTGTTGAAAATAGATTACAGCATACTTTGTGACCTTGGAGTCGTTTTTGCAAAGGCGGAACTTTCGTTTAGAATGAATGGAGTTTCCCCGATAATTACATCGAGAAAAAATATAATCCTTAAAAAAGCACGGCATCCTTTGCTTGATAAGGAAAAAGTGGTGCCTATAGATGTATCTATCGGTAACGGATATTCAATGCTTATTGTAACAGGACCAAATACCGGAGGGAAAACAGTAACTCTCAAAACACTTGGACTGTTCTCAATAATGGCTCAATCCGGACTCCATATACCCTGTGATGACGGTTCTGTTGTTCCTGTTTTTACAAATATTCTTGCAGATATAGGTGATGAGCAGAGTATTGAGCAGTCTTTGTCGACATTTTCTGCCCACATGGTAAATATTGTTGATATACTCGGAAAAGTAACTGATACTTCACTGGTTCTTTTTGATGAACTTGGTGCAGGTACTGACCCTATTGAGGGTGCGGCCCTTGCCGAAGCAATACTTGAGAAAATAAGAAACATGGGATGTCTATGTGCTGCAACAACTCACTATGCCGAACTTAAAGCATATGCACTTGAAACAGAGGGTGTTTCCAATGCTTCGTGTGAATTTAATATTGAAACACTTAGTCCCACATATAAGCTGACAATCGGACTTCCGGGACGCTCTAATGCGTTTGCTATAGCTGAAAGACTCGGACTCGACAGAACAATCATAACTGCGGCAAATGATTATGTTCCTGGAGCATCAAGGCGTTTCGAGGAAGTAGTAAATGAGCTTGAAAATGCAAGAAGCGGACTTGAAAAGGAAAGAGAGCAGGCAAGAAAGCTTAAGGAAGAGCTGAAGGAAGCAAAAGAACGTGCGAAAAAGGACAGGGAAGAGCTGAATCAGAAAATTTCCGATCTTGAAGCAAAGGCAGAACGAGAGGCAAGAAGATTGATTGATTCAGCAAAGGCTGCTTCAGATTATATTTTTGAAGAGCTTGATGAAATTAGGCGAAAAAAAGAGGCAGAGGATTTTGCAAAAGCAATTGCTCAAAGTAAAGCGAATGTTGCAGCAAAAGTCAAGCAAGCAAGCGATAAGCTTGGTATCAACCTTGAAAGAGCAGAGACAATATATAAGCCATCGAGAGAATTTAAACAAGGCGATGAAATTCTTGTTTATGACCTTAAACAAAAGGGAAAGATTTTAAAGATTGATAAAGACCAGTATTACGTTCAGATAGGATACGCAAAGCTTAAAACAAATAAAGAAAACCTACGGCTTCTTATAGATATTGAAGAAGATGATTCTGCAAAGAAAAAGAAGGCAAGTACAATGCGAAAGGTCAATAGAAACGGTATGGCTACCCCTGCGGTATCAAGGGATATCCGTTCGGAGATAGATGTCAGAGGAATGATTGGCGATGATGCATGGCTTACTGTTGATAAGTATATTGATAATGCTGTTCTTGCGAATCTCGGCTCAGTTACCGTTATACATGGAAAAGGTACAGGTGCATTGCGTGCGGCAATAACACAAAGATTAAGACGCGATAAGAGGGTTGACTCCTTCCGCTCCGGCGCATACGGAGAAGGGGATAGCGGTGTAACTGTTATAACGCTTAAGTAGCAATACTGTCTTTCTTATAAACAATTGTCGAAACAGTAAAATTAAAATAATAAAATAAAGTATATTGGAGGAAATTATGGCAGATTTGAAAATGCTTGCGATTGACCTTGGTGCGTCTAGCGGAAGAGGAATTGTGGGAAAGTTTGACGGAAACAAAATATCGCTCGAAGAGATTCACAGATTTGACAACAATGTCGTAAATGTTAGTGGAAATCTTTACTGGGATACACTTGCACTCTTTACCGAGATAAAAAATGCAATAAGAACCTGTGCTTTATCTGACAATAAAGATATAAAATCAATTGCAATTGATACCTGGGGTGTTGACTACGGTCTTCTTGACAAGAGCGGAAGACTTATCGGCAATCCCTATTGCTACAGAGACCCCAGAACAACTAAAGGCATCATGGATGAAGTGTTTGCAAAGCTTGGTAAAAAAGAACTGTACTCAAGAACAGGTACACAGTTTATGAACTTTAATACACTTTTCCAGCTTGCTCAGGAAATAAAAGACAGCCCGTATGCATTTGAAAATGCTCAGGATATGCTCTTTATACCTGACCTCCTCAAGTATTTCCTTACAGGTGTAAAGCAGACTGAATATACAATTGCGTCAACAGCACAGATGCTTGATGCAAAGGAAAGAAACTGGGCATATGATATGATTGAAAAACTCGGTATCCCACGAAAGATTCTCGGTAACATAGTTCAGCCGGGAGAAAAGTGTGGAAAGCTTCTTCCTGCAATTCTTGATGAGGTTGGCTCAATTGATGCAGAGGTTGTTGCTGCTGCATCTCACGATACAGCTTCGGCAGTAATTTCTGTTCCTGCAAAGAACGATGATTTTGTTTACATATCCAGCGGACCCTGGTCGCTTATGGGTCGTGAAATTTCTGAACCTATCACCGATGATAAGGCTTTCGAATACAATATAACAAATGAAGGCGGAGCTGAAAGAAAGATAAGATTCCTCAAGAATATTATGGGACTTTGGATCGAGCAGGAATCTCGTCGTCAGTGGGCGAGAGAAGGCGAAAAGA
>JAFWWX010000416.1 GCA_017517985.1 Clostridia bacterium
AATAACCTTCGCCAAGGTGTTTACACTGTTCGTTTTCTTCTTCATCAAGCTCTTTTCTCACCATAGCAACGTGCTTATCAGAGTCAGCCTTACGAGTGATACTCTTGAACTGGAGTCGCATCGGAGAGATTTTGAGCCAGCTTGCAAACGAGGATATGATACCGAACTGTTCTTCACTTGAACGAAGCATAAAGTTGATGGGTTCTATTTCCAATATTTTTATATACCTGCCATCGGTAGTTTCAATAACACCGTAATTTATATCCTTGATAGGTATAAAGTCTTGCACAAACTCAAGTTTTTCAGGCTTTTTTCTTTGCTTTGCCTTTTTTTCTTTTTTTGAGCTGGCTTTGGTCATATTTATATCCCACCCTTCTGAAATGTAGTGTTCTGCGATTAAGGAAGTAGCGGAATATATGACCTGTATATTGGAACAGAGAATCGCCGTCAATGCCCATCATTGATACTACTGCCAGCGGAATCAGTGTTATTGTCATCACAACAATTCTGATCGTACCGGGCATTGGAATAAGCATCAGCTCAGGATATCCAACAAGAAGAATAACAATTATGGTTTCAATAGCGTTCCTCGGTTCAAGCATTCCGCCGAGTAATTTTCCTGAATCGGTATAGTTTGCCGGTATGGCGTAAATGTTGTTATATTCTTTTTCTTCCAAAATAATCACCTGCCTGTATTAAGGAGATACGGGAACTGCCGTATCTAAGTTTACATTTTTCACTCGCCTCAGTACCAGACTGGAATCGTAGCTTGGTGTATTAAGAATAACACCAGTACCGCCAGAAGAATGAACCCACATTCGTTCACCACCTTCACCATATCCTGCGAAAACAAGGACATGATTCCAACCACTACCATCAGATTCCGCAAGGAAACCAAGGTCTCCGACTTTCAAATCTGAGGCTGATACTGAAACTGTATTCGGATATTGACCGGATGTGCCAGCTCCGATGTCAACACCCAATGCCGTTAAATACACCCAAGAAGAAAAGCCACTGCAGTCGAGTCCGAAAGGTCTTATAGTTCCTGTACTTGCGGACCCGGCTGAAGTAACTAATTTAGGGGTGTTCCATTCATCGTTCCAACCTGCAGCACTTTTGCCGCCCCAGAAGTAAGGGACTTTGCCAACAAGTGAAAGACCTGTTTCCAGAAGTGCTTTTCTTGCACCCGTAACGCCTTGACTGTTGACGTATGCGATAAGTTCTGCATCGGTAAGCGGAACTGCCTGACCTTCGCCTAAAGAGCCGTATAAAGTCATTTTAAGAGAGTTTGCCATATTGCTTATTGCTACACCATAGGTAACATTAAACTGGCTGTATGTAGCATCTACATCAATCCCAAAGGCATCGGTTATAACCGTGTTATCAAAGGGATGAATGGTGCATTCCACATATTTGACTGTCTCTGTGCTTGTAGAGCCATCTGCTGCTGTTACTGTTCGTGTGGTTGTTTTTTCAACGTAAGTGACAGGAAACATACGGTCAGCAACATTTCGCATCTTGGATAGCATATCATCCTGACTTGTTCCTTTTTGCTCCATAGAAGCCGAATATGCGGATAAAATGTAACAGGTATCATAGCCGGCAGAGCTTTGCGCATGATTGATAAGCGCTGCCATTGATAAATCATAATCGTACCCGCCGTTTGATATAATGCTTTCAACCTCGGCGAAAGAGGTATTATATCCTTCTTCAATAACACCTGATACTGCACCTGCAAGATCGTTATAAGTTTGGGTGATAGTAACTCCTGGTGAAGGTGGAGCTTCGTCTGTGCCGAAGATGTAGTCCATTATAATAGACGGCAACGATACGATTAAGGTAATGAGAAAAACAAGGCATAAGCAAATACATACAAGTATTTTGAATAAGGTGTGCCTCATTGCCCATGCAGCAGCGATTATCGCACCCCACGGACCACCTGCAGCAGTACCAGATGCAATCTCTGCAACGGCTTTACCACCTTCGACTCCGGCTTTAACCGTTGCTGCTGCGGCATTTGCAGTTGCTTTTGCACCTTCTGTGGCTGCTGTTGTAGCCGCAGTTTTACTTGCTTGTTTCGCGGCATTTGCCATTTGTTTCGCGGCTCCGGCGTAATTATCCTGACCGTCACCGATTTGACTTTTTTGTGGTTCAGACATAGGCACACCTCCTTATATAAGACGGACAGCCTGTGTGTCAGACTGTCCGAATATTTTATCTCTTGCGTTTCGGTGGTTTGATTTCGGTCTTTTCACGGCGTTTTGGTTCTGTGAACCTTGACGGTGTATTCTTGTAGCGGACGGTTTCAACAGTTCTTGTCTTAACTGTATCCGCATCCTCATATACCGGCTTACCGTCTTTACCGTAAACAGGCTTTCTTTCAACTGCCGATTCGCCATGAATTGCGTACCACTGACTACCGTTGGCATCTTCAAATACCTGATAGTTACCACGGGGAGCAGCATACTGTGCAGTGTCATAGAACATTGTGCCACTGCCGTCCTTGTTGCGAACCTCAAAGTATCCGTCCTGTCGGTTGCTACCATCAACAGAAACAACGCTTGTTTCGTATCCGGGCATAAAGGACTGGAACTGCGCCTGGTTATATGCGTTAGCAGCATCTCCTGATTCAAATTCAGGAGAACTTGCATGAGGTTGCATTGCATACCAGTCAACACCGTTTGCAGATTGCATAACGGTATGAGGAGCATCAGGCTCTTCGTAGTTGGCACTGCTGTACCAAAGGGTATTGTTTCCGGGTTCTCCCGTAGCTTCGACAACACCTGCTCCTTGTGGGGTGTAGGTTGTGCCTTCTGCCATTTCAGGGAAGGAAACATCGCCTTGAGGTGCATCTGCTGTATTGCCGATATATTGCGGAGCAGATACCGTACCATTTGCAATGTCTGTACTTGACATCTGATACCAACTGCTGCCATCGTCGGCAGTAACAACATTATGATCACCTTCAGGTTCGGCGTACATAGTGCTGTTATAAAGTGTCGATCCACCGTCAGCGCCAGTTGTTTCAACAACTCCATTGCCAGTCTGGGTAAACTCTGTGCCTTCAGGCATTGCAGAGAAGGAAACACCATTGTCGCCTGTAAACTGAGGAGGCATATCCCCGGAAGACATTTGATACCATGTATTTCCGTCACCGTCTGTAACAACGGAGTGTTCACCTTCAGGTTCAGCATACATAGCACTGTTATAAAGCATTGAGCTTCCATCAGCGCCGTTTGCTTCCATAACACCATCGCCAACGGCAGTAAAGGATGTACCATCGTCCATTTCGGGGAAGGAAACATTATCTCCACCGATAAAGGCAGGAGGAGTAACAGAACCATCTGCAATTCCTTCTGCGGACATTTGATACCATGTATTTCCGTCAGCGTCAGTAACAACAGAGTGTTCGCCTTCA